>JBEPYC010000344.1:0-4790 GCA_041641555.1 Chitinivibrionales bacterium
CCTCCGGTTGGGCCAGTACATCTCTATTCCGGCGCATCATTCTGATGCCAATGACTGCCAGAAGCACGGAAAGAGCTGCGGGGGCAATCGCGCGCAGTTGGATTTCAGGATGCCTCATAAGAAGTACCACCTCAAGAGCGGCAACCCCGGCCCCGCTTACCAGAAGAATGAAACCGGCCGCCAGATGCATTCTGGATCCGGGCCTGGTCCCCTGTGGCTGGTAATTGGTTTGATTCTCCACGTTCATCTTCCCTCCCACGGATTCTAAAACGAAGCGCCTTTCAATATACAAGATTCTGAATGCGTTCCGAGTGTAGGAACCAGACGAGGTTACGAGGTTTTATACAGTCTTACGGCATGTATCCTCTTTCCGATTTTAGCCGGGCCGACTCTGTTCGGACCGAAGAAAACACTCGAGAAGGTGGTTGGGCTGTACCACGACGCAGGCATGCATTCAGAACGTATTTTTAAAGTCTGACATCTCTTTCGGACTCTTCTTCCATTTTCCCAAGGTTTGTAGTGCTTTTAGAATTTCTGTATCAGCAGACAGGCGTATATCTTTTTTACAGTCGACTTTTCAGCACCAGTGCGGCAACGGTGTTCTCGTTCTGTGCAGCGATTCTGTTTTTCCCTGCCTACATCCGTTTTCTCAGGAAATTCCGCTGCAGCTCCGAACTCGAAAGCTCTGGAGAGCGGGAAGAACCTGTTATGCCGGCGGGTCTTCTCTTTCTGGTTATTATCGCATTGACCAGTATCGTTACCGTCCGAATGAATTCGTTTGCCGTATCTGCGCTGGTGATCTATACGTTTTTCAGTATTATTGGAGCAGTGGATGATATCGCCAAGGTAGTCAACAAACGGCGACTGGCCCAAGGGCTGATTTCCAAGCAGGACTATCAATACAAGGCCGATGGCATTTCGGCATCGTTAAGACTATCGCTGTATATCATTATTTCGGTCCTGGTCGCGATTGCGGCCTACAAATACATACCTAACATCAACGGCCACATCACAATACCTTTCCTTAGTATCGAGCGCCTTTTTCCGTATCTTCCTTTCTGGATTTTCATTCCGTTTATGGCTCTGGTAATCGCCGTTATGGCAAATGGGGTGAATTTCACTGACGGGTTCGATACGCTTGCGGCAGTCCCTCTGATCACCTGTGCCACATTTGTCGGGATCGCATCATACATTTCAAGTAACGAGGTCTGGTGCAACTATCTTCTCATTCCGTTCATACCCGGCGTCGAGGAGATTCTTCCGCTGGTGGGAGCGATCGTCGGGGTTCTTCTTGCCTTTCTCTGGTATAACTCCCCGCCTTCGACAATTATCATGGGAGATTCAGGCGCAATTGGGCTGGGTGGCGTGATCGGCATCATGTTTGTCTTCATCAAGGCAGAATTCTATCTACCGATCGTAGGATTTGTGTTTTTTCTCGAATTCATCTCCGACATTATTCAGATTTCCTGGTTCAAACTCACCCGGAAACGCGTCTTCCTCATGGCGCCTATCCATCACCACTTTCAGCTTGGGATGTTGCGCAATCCCTTCTACCGCAACAATCGTTTTTTCGTGAAAGCCAAAATCACTTGGAGGATGCATATCCTTTCGGTCATTCTGCTGATTGTGGGCTTGATTCTTTTCTTCAAGGTACGGTAGTATATTCGAGTAGACGCTATGGTTTGACCCCTCGGCATGGGTGAGAAGCAGCGGAGCCGAAGCGTAGTAATGCGGTGCTATTCGAGTTGCCCGACAGGCTGCAATGAAGGTAACCACTCAAGGTACGGTACCAAGCAGCATACTACACAGGCACTGCACCATCTGCCGGGGCGCACTGCGATGCGTCCATGTGCACTTGATTTCAGAACCAAGATACGATTTTTTTTCGAGGCTTCATGGTTACCGATCTTTCCTCCAATTACACTTCTCCAGCAGGGCGCGAATTTTCGCTGGCTTCAGCGCGCATTGCGGGCATCAATCCGAGTTCGCGTGTTCTCGATATGGGGTGTGGCTACGGCGAGGCAGCCTGCAGCATTGCCCAAGAGTTTCGCTGCAAAATAACCGCTGTGGACCAAAATCCTGAGAACGTGCAGATCGCACGGGAGAGCGCCCAGCAACGTGGCGTCAGTCACCTGATCACCTTTCTTGAGGAAGACCTCACCGATTCGGATTTTTCCGAGGAGCCATTTGATCTTGCCCTGGCCGAAGGAGGGGTGCTCTCCTTTATTAATCGGGAGGATGGAATGCGCCGAGCTCATTCATGGCTTACCTCCCGCGGATGGTTTGTGTTCTCGGATTTGATTTTCCTGGTTGATCAGGTTCCGGTCGAAATACGAGGAGTTTACGAAGACGAACTGTATCACTACGAATCAGAAAAAGGCTATCGGGAACTGGCTGCCCACACCGGCTTTGATATCCATCTTATGTCCCTGGTTCCTCCCAGTGGATGGGATAACTACTATGCGCACATGGCCAAGCGTCTGGAAGACCAGAAAGGTTTTTTTTCTGATCCACGCGTAAAGCTTGCATTTCATCGTGAGATCGATGTTTTTTATAGGCTTGACGCACTTCGGTTTATCGGCTACCTTTTTTGCATCACTCGAAAGAAATCGTAGACATGTGATGTTCGTCACATCGGCGGCTGAGTACGGATGTATATATTTAACTCTTGTGCTAATGATTCTACTTACGACCGATGAGTCTGTCAAAAGGCTGTACCTGGGCCAGTCGGAATGTGAGTAGACTCTTTCAAAGCTGCAGCGACTCAGGCAGCGAAGGAAAACGTACACATGCTGTTTTTGTTGCCTGTTACCAGTGTACAGGTGGCAGAAAAATCACCGATCTATCTCTACCTTGAAAAGGAGGTTCCATGCAGTACCTCTCACGCGGGTTCTTGTTGTTTCTGTCGGCGTCGCTGAGTCTTTCGGCTCAGATACAGCCGGTCGTTTCGGGTGATCACGGTCAGGGTCAGGTGGACTGGTCCGAGAGATACATTGTGTCCACGGGGATTGGGGCGCCAAATCCCGAACTCCCTCAGTCGGCACAACGTCCCGGCGCAGAGAGAGCTGCACGAATGGCCGCGCTTCGCAATGCCCTGGAGACGGTAAAAGGAATTCATCTGAACTCTTCGACAACCGTTCAGAATTTCATGACCACCAACGACGTTATTACCAGTCAGGTGAACGGATATCTCCAGGGGTTTGAGCAGGAGGGCCGCCCTAAATACATGAGTGACGGAACGGTGGAAATCACTATGAAGATACCGCTTGATGGTATCGGTAGTGTTGGAGACATTCTGTACGGAAAGTCGCTTGGCGAAAGCCCGTCAATTAACCGTTTCGAGGGGAAAAAGGCTGCTTCTCCTACTGTTTTCACCGGCCTGATCGTTGACTGCACCGGCCTGAATCTCAAGCCCGCCCTGAGCCCGAAAGTTATCGATGAGTCGGGGAAAGAAGTATACGGAAGTGCCTACGTTTCGCGCGAATGGGCTATCAAGCATGGTATGGTCGGCTATTCCAATAATTTGAGCGCTGCCGCCAGTTTGGACAGGGTCGGAGATAATCCTGGTCAGATCAAGGCTCTGCGGGCATCGGGCG
The DNA here is from genome assembly GCA_041641555.1 of Chitinivibrionales bacterium. Taxonomy (GTDB): domain Bacteria; phylum Fibrobacterota; class Chitinivibrionia; order Chitinivibrionales; family WJKA01; genus JBEPYC01. The sequence goes on from JBEPYC010000344.1 coordinate 3,597, forward strand.
ATAACGCTACCGATGTCGTGATTTCAAGTTCTGATGCCGCCTCCGTACGAAGCGCAGGTGAAAACCTCAAGTTTCTCAACGAATGTCGTGTGGTTTTCGTAGTGGACTGACACAGCAGGCAGGATTTTTCGCACCCAACATATCGAAATATGATCGTCGCATAGGCGATAGATTTAATGGAGGTTCGCACGATGCAACTAAAGACCATGACAACTTCACTTCTCGCCTTCTCTCTTGCGCTGGGCCTGCTCTCAGGATGTGCCAAAACGCGCAAAGCCGGCGGCCACATGGACACACCCGAGGTTCATTATAAACAGGGAATGAAATACTGGGATAAGGGCGAGATTTCAAAGGCTGACGAGGAGTTCAAACTGGCCAGGTCTCTGGACCCGAAGTTCGCTCCCGCTATCGCGGGCCTGGCTCTGACAACAGCGGCAAACGCTCAAAATGCCCCCGACAACAAAGCAATGGAAAAGGGGTTCAAAGAAGCCCATAAACTTGCGGACAAAGCCAAAAGCCTGGGCAAAGGAAAACTGGCGGAACCATTTATGGCCAAGGCCATGGTGATCACTATGGAAAAGGAAGGCAAGCAACCGCCCAAAAAATGGATTCGTGATGTCGAGAAAGAGTATAAAAAGGCAATCAAGATCGATTCGGAGAACGCTGAAGCCTACTATCGACGAGGTGTCTGCTACAAGAAAGCGTACATGTTCTCTGAGGCCAAGCAGGATTTCGCGAAAGTCCTCGAGATTGGAAAACGCTGGACGAGCGAAGCCGACCGTGAGTTCAAGATTATTAACGATATCGAACGAGCAGCTCCGGGAACCGATGTCGGCAGACGAATCGCTCTGATCGAGAAGATGACCCGTGCGGATATGGCAGCTCTTTTTGTGTCCGAACTCAAGATCGACAAGCTGATCGAGAAAAAACGCCCTAAGACCTACAACACCGGGTTTGAAGCACCTGAGGATTCCCGGGAGATGCAGCCGGATAAACTGGTTAAAATGCCCGAGATTACAGATATGGATAACCATTGGGCGAAGAATTTCGTAATGGATATTGTGGAACTTAAAATCAGGGGGTTGGAACCATACCCCGATCACACGTTCCATCCCGACGAAATGGTAAACCGGGGAGAATATGCCATGATGGTCGAGGATGCAATCATCGCGATCACGGGAGATGAAAACATTG
>JBEPYC010000345.1:0-4779 GCA_041641555.1 Chitinivibrionales bacterium
TCTTTGTCTTCCCACGAAAGAGAAGGTGAATCGCAACGGGCATTACCACAACCGGAAGTGCCCAGAGGAATGCAGGTTGAAAAAAAGAAACTTGCATCAGCTCAGTCGTTTTCGTTTTTCCATGGCACTCATGATCGCCCGCACCATCGGCTGGTCGGTCGAAATTACCTGCAGTTCAATGGAAAGCTCCCTGCAGATGCGTTCCAGTGCACTCCGATGTTCTTCGAAATTCTTCCGGAAATAGTGAGAGGCGGTGCGGGCATCAAGATGAATCTGCTTCCCACTTTCCAGGTCGCGAAGGTGCAACTGCCCCCGAGCAGAGAAGAGGTGCTCCATGGGATCCAGGATCCACATGGCCATGACATCCTGACGCTTGAATCGTAGATGCCGCAGGCCCTGACCGATTGATTCTATATCGTCCAGAAAATCCGAAATGACAATACACAAGCCCCGTTTGGTAAGCGTCCGAGCGACCTCATCGATCACTTTCCCGCAACTGGTCTGAGCACCGGACCCAATATCCTGAAGTTGTGAAAGGATATGCTTCAGCTGGATATTAGTAGAGCGGGCGGGAATGTGCCGCTGGACCTGCTCATCGAAGGTCGTCAGCCCCACTGCATCTCTCTGCCTGATAAGAATCCAGGCCAATGATGCAGCCAGCGTCTGGGCGTATTGGAGTTTAGTAACATTTTTTTCAGAAAAAAAACCCATCGAAGCGCTCTTATCAAAGAGTATATGCGCCCTAAGATTGGTCTCATCGTCGAAAAGCCTTGTTACCGGCCGATCGGTCTTGGCATACTTCCTCCAATCGATCCGGCGAGTCGATTCTCCTGGAAGATACGGCCGATATTCACGGAACTCTACCGAAAAACCGTGGTAAGGGCTTCGATGCAGTCCCGCGATCATGCCTTCAACAATAAGCTTTGCACGAAGCGTGAGATTACGTATAGGAACCAGGTGTTCGGGCTTGAGAAAAGCGGCCGATTGATTGGAGGAAGACATAAAAGGGTCAGATTCCTTTTACGAACGGACGTATGCGTTAGGCTCTGTAACCTGATGGTTGCTCCGGTGAGCCGTATCCGAGACGTGATTGCGGCGCCGGCTCTGAATCATAGTTTCGGCAAGCAGTTTCTTTACCCGTTCCATGTCTTCATCGGAGAAGGAGCTTACCAGAACCCCCCCCTGATAGGCTATTTCCAGGCGCTTGCGCTCGAAAGGGTCTTCGATACGATCGCTTTTATTGAGTACCACAAGGCGAGGTATACTGTCTGCTTCGAGTTCTTCGAGCACTCTGTTCACCGTTGCGTACTGGTATTCGACCCAGGGACACGATGCATCGAGCACCACCAGCAGCAGGTCCGCCTCACAAGCTACTTCAAGGGTACTCCGAAAAGATGCCACCAGATGGTGGGGGATCTTTCGGATAAAACCGACGGTATCGGAGATGACCAGAGAACCTACTCCCTGAACATATGTCCGCCGCGTTGCAGTATCCAGAGTGGCAAAGAGTTTACTCTCCACATGTTCTTTCGATCCCGAGAGGGCATTCAAAAGAGAGGATTTGCCAACGTTGGTATATCCTACCAGAGCAGCCTTGAAAACGTTTGATCGACCTTTGCGCTGGATGGCCCGGGAACGCTCGATCTTGGAGAGCCGGCCGCGGAGTTCATTGATTTTTTTCTGTACCAGTCGCCGGTCGACTTCGAGCTGTTTTTCTCCCGGTCCCCGGGTTCCGATTCCACCAACCTGTTGTGAAAAGTGCGTCCAGGCACGTGTCAAGCGTGGATACAGAGTACGCATCTGAGCCAATTCTACCTGAATCTTGGCTTCATTGGTTCTGGCATGTTCAGCGAAAATATCCAGAATGACCTGGCTTCGGTCGACGACCTTTCCTTTGACTATCTTCTCCACGCTTCGGATCTGTCCCGGAGACAGCTCTGCATCAATAACAAGGGTTTTACATTCCTTGTCTTTCATTATTCCGGCGATTTCGCGCAGTTTTCCTTCACCCAGATAGGTCGCTGATTCAGGGCTGCGTCTTTTTTGAACAATTACATCCACGACCGATGCACCTGCGGTCTCACAAAGCATGACCATTTCCTGGAGATCGATTTCAAAAAGTTCCTGATCAGAATCACTTTGAAGAAGACCCGCGATAACAGCTTTTTCCGGAGGAGGCGTAAAACGGACTTGATGCATGTACCCTGAAAACCTTCTTTCTTACTCGATTTCTAAACCTGAGACAATTAATCGTTTTCCCAAACTTCGTTGCGTGGGCGTCAGAGTAAGAATCTCTACCCCACTTTCTGTTACGGCTACGGTATGCTCAAATTGTGCCGAAAGAGACTGGTCGCGGGTGCGAACCGTCCATTTATCTACTTTGTCGGTGGTGACCTGCCAGCCGCCGAGATTTATCATCGGCTCGATGGTAAAAGTCATCCCCGGACGCAAGACGACGTCATCACTGTCGGGATCTCGGTGATGATATACGCTGAAAAACTCGTGAAAAGACGTGCCTATTCCGTGTCCTGTGTACTGATGAACCACCGAACAGCCCTGGCTCTGCACAAACGGTTCAATGGCTTCGCCAATGACACTAAGCTCTGCACCGGGGCAAACGGCATTGATTCCTCGAAGCATCGCTTCTGCGGTAATCCTCACCAGGCGTCGGGCTTCCTCACTGACATCACCGATAAGAAAAGTTTCTGAGGAATCACCATAGAATCCATCGACGATCGTCGTTAAATCGACATTAACGATATCCCCATCCTTGAGGATTTCGTTTTCCGAAGGAATGCCGTGGCAGACCACATTATTAATCGAGGTACAGCACGATTTGGTATACCCGTGATATCCGAGCGTCGCCGGTCGATGCCCATGCGAGACGGTATACTCGTGCACCAACCGATCTATTTGCGCCGTCGACACTCCAGCTTTTACATAATCGCGGATATAGTCGAGCAGTTGGCCGTTGAAAGCTCCCGCTGCTCGCATCCCTTCAAGTTCTTCGGCAGTCTTAACCATTCGATTTGGGGGGCCTGCCTTTTTCTGACCCCGTTCATCTTCATCCATGTGGCACTTTTTGTACTTCTTACCGCTCCCGCACCAGCATGGGTCATTGCGCCTGATCATGACGGAGGATATTTTCTCCTTTAAGAAAGTACACATCCTTTAGCATTCTCTTTTACCGCCAATAAAATACATGAGGACGGGAAAACCACCTCTTTCCGCGGCTTCTGTGCGGCGCCGGTTTCTTGTAATACATTTGCCTATGCGGTATAATCTTCTGTACAATGCTACCCTCTCGTGCGCGTTTTCAGAGCATAAGGAGATATGACTGATGGAAGTTCTTTCCAAGGTCTCCAGAAGCCTTGCTATAGGGTGTATCATGGGTCTGGCAACGGCTCTTTTCACCAATTTCTTCTTTAAACCACTTATTGATCGTCTCGAAAATCAGACCTATGACATGCGCTACGTGTGGGAGTTCGGAGAAACCTTCAACCCAACTTCGCAGGATAGGCCAACCGATGATTTTGGCACCGGCATTCATATTATCGATATCGATGATCGCAGCCTCCAGAAACTGGGGGTGTACTGGCACTGGGACCGCTCCTATCACGCGCAGCTCATAGAATCCCTGGGAAAACAATTCCCCGGCGCACTGGTCTTCGACGTTCTGTTCTACGATCCCGAAGACCACCTCTATGCCCAGCGACTGAACAGGCTTCTCCAGCGCAGTAAAATGGTCAACCCGGACATCCACTTTAGCGACCAGCTTCGAAAGTCGATTGTTTCCACGATTAATTACGACAAGCGGTTTGTCGAGGCTGCTCGGGAACAGGAAAACGTGTACTTCGGGTGCCGGATGTCCAATAAATCCGACTATCCGGATCATGCTCATTCGCAGATTCAGCACAAGACCACTCTGGCGTGGCACGACTCACTCCACCCGTCGTCGACGATCTCTTTCTCCGATCAGTTACGGGACCAGGTCGTGAATCCAGGTAAGGTCAAGCCGGTGATCGACGGTGTTTTCCCGCGGCTTGCGCAGGCCGGGGATGCCCTTGGATATGTCAACATGGTGCCCGATGGCGACGGTATAATACGTTCAATGCCGGTATTCTTTACGTTCGGCCAGCACTCTCCCGTTTATCTGCCATTGAGCATTCGAGTCACGGCCAGCCTCTTTGCCACTCCAACCGAAGAAATCCATCTGGAGCCGGAGAAATATCTGGATATCGGACGCCCTCTGAAGATCTTCCGAGACGATTCTGGAGCGCTGAGCTGCTCGTATCCAACCCTCAGCGTTAAACAGATCCGGGAAATCCTTGCCTTATCCAGTCAGATACTTGCCCTTAAAGAAAACCAGGGGATCGATATCACATCGTTTCTGGCAGTTGGCCGGAAGGAGTCGGGTGAGAAATACATTTCCATGTATGCCGGAGACTTCCCTTATGAACTGGTGGAGATAATTTCGGATTCTTCGGTGCATGTTCGGATTTCGGAACTCCAATCCGGGTCCTCACTTTCTCTGGACCGCGGAATACGTGTAAGCAAAGACTCGGATATCGAGTGGACCCTGAGCGCACCTTTCGGTGATCAGGAATGGTGGCTGAGCACGAACGAAATCCAAACCCTGCTCAAAGTACAGCCGGAGGACTTTGATAATATCTCCCGAGGCCAGAGGCGCCTGCTCTTCCACCCGATGACCATCCGTAAGGCAAACGGAAAACTCACGTCACCGATACCCGTTCTCCGGGGCGAGACTCTTGCCCAGCT
>JBEPYC010000346.1:0-4772 GCA_041641555.1 Chitinivibrionales bacterium
ATGACCCGAGTGCATGGGTGACGATGACATCACCGACATCTGCACTCAGTTTCATATCCGAAACGCCAACTACATGTCTCATGTACATTCCCTGCCGAAGACGGGGAGGCAGTTCAGGCCCTTCCTGCATTACCAGAGTCAATGCAGACCTCCACTTCCTGCCCGCGGTTGCGTCTTTTTTAAATCCCCAGCTTCTCTTTCAATGCTTCCGGCGTAAATGGCTTTACAATGTAGTTGTTGGCACCGGCCTTCAACGCCTCGAGCACTCGACTTTTCTCCGACTCCGATGTACACATGACGATTTTGACATCCTTGTACGACGGGTTTTCACGCACTTTTTTCAAAAAGGTTATCCCGTCCATAACAGGCATATTCCAGTCGAGCATGATCAGATCCACCGGCATGTTGTCCGCCAGAACCGTCAGACCTTCTTCACCATTACCCGCCTCGATCACTTCCCCGATACCGAGATTGCTCAACTGCGTTTTCTGTATTCTCCGCATCGTGGCCGAATCATCTATAAGCAGCAGCTTCATAGCTTAGCTCCTTGTTTCGTATTATTCTGTTTTTAGCGAGACTTCCATAGTAAATTCACCCATATCGCTTGCGAAAGGCACCACCAGTGTCGGGATGCTCTTCTGGGTGGCAAGAACATGATCTTTTCCCACCACCACGTTGGGAAGAGAGATCGAGAGGTCGAGACCGTTGAGATGCTGCTTTGCATTACCCGCTATTATATTGGCAATCTCTCCGATCCCATCGGTTACATCACTTCCCATGACTTTCACCTCCATTCCCAGCATTTTGGAAACAAGCTGAAGGGCGAGACGCTTGGGAAAGCTAATCGCGATAGAGCCCTGGGCTCCGCCCGAAAGGCCGATAATTCCCGAGACATCATGGGTTGGCAACGGTTCTGTTTTGGCGTGAGGAACACCGGGTTTCACCTCGACATCGAGCATTGTCTTGAATGTCTCCAAAGTGGAGGTGATAAACGGATTCACATAAGACACATTCATTGTGCCTCCTTGAGAGAGTGAGTTTCAACCGACTGTAATTCGAAAACCGCATGTATAAGGTCTTTTGAGGTAAATGGTTTCGGTACCAGTTTGCAGCTGCCTGAATCGATGAGCTTTTGCACGTCCTTCCCGACTCCGTACCCGCTGGCGAAAACTGCTCGCAAATCAGGATCGATCTGCTTCATACGGGTAAAACATTCCATCCCCCCCATAACCGGCATAATCAGATCGAGAACCACCACATTGATTTCATCGTGGGATTTACCATAGTGTGCGAGTGCTTCTGCTCCGTTACTCATGCTCACGACATCATATCCCGATTTTTCAAGCATGCTTGTCGCTATGTCGCAAATATCGGGTTCGTCATCGACAACCATGATTCTTCCCTGCCCCCGCGGAAGCGCAGCGTATCCGGGCGTGGTTCCAACCAGCAGAGTGTCTCCGGCGGGACCCGCGGGAAGAAGCACCGTAAACGTACTCCCTTCTCCCGGCGTGCTGGTGACCTCGATGCTGCCACTGTGATTTTTGACTGTTCCGTACACACTCGCCAGCCCGAGGCCCGTCCCTTTCCCAGCTTCCTTTGTGGTGAAATAAGGATCAAAGATCTTTTCGATCGTGCGTGTATCGATCCCGCATCCGGTATCCGAAACCTCTATTTTGACATACTCTCCTCGAGCGAGCCCTACGTGAGCGTTGTCGCGGTTCAACCGTAGCCGACATGCCGTAAACTTCAATGCACCACCTTCGGGCATTGCATCGCGGGCGTTGACCGCCAGGTTGAGCAGCGCGGATTGCAACTGTTGGGGATCACCCACCACTGCCGGGCAGGTATCATCGATTTCCAGATCGATACGAATACTTCGATTGACGGTACGCTGCAGCAAGGCGACCACTTCGGTAAGCATCTGGCCGACCGCTATCGGTTCATTGCGGTATTTACCCTGACGCGAAAACGCCAGAAGCTGCGACACCAGTGAGCTTGCTTTCCCAGCAGCCGAGATGATAGTCTCCATCCGTTTGTTGAGCTGCCCGTCCACCGGTTTTCTGTCCTCTGCAAGATTACTTTCGCTGACGATATCGGCGTACCCGAGAATGGCTCCCAGCATGTTGTTGAAATCGTGTGCTACCCCTCCGGCCAGCTGACCCACCGCTTCCATTTTTTCCGCTTGACGCAACCGGTCACGGAGGATCTGTTCCTGAGTTATGTCCCGGATAATGGCGACATACGAGATTCCTTCATCAGCATGTTTCATAGGTGCAGCGGACACGCTGTAGGTCGTATCATTGATATCATCGTGAATCTGAAAGTGTTTTTTTGCTCCGGCAAGGACTTCGGGCATTCTGCACCAGGGACACCTTTGGTCGCGCCCGAACACGGCCCGGTAACACTTTCCGGACAAGTCACTGTCCGGCGCCCGCTTCCTGGCGGCATCGTTCACGTATTCGAGAACGTAATCCGAAGAAACGATATAGACTGCATCCTGAATCGAACTCAGCATCGATTCATACCGCTCTTTTATCTCCTTGAGCTCCCACGTCCGTTTCGCCAGCAGGCTTTCGACCTTCACAAAGGCGTGTTCGCGAAGAGCCTTTTCACACTCGAGAACCAGTTGCCCCGATTGCAGTGGGCGTCGAATGTAGGCATCGAAGGCAATCGATGAAGCCTTTTCCTTCTCTTCACCTCCGGCGGGGCCTACACCGACAAGCGCGGAGCCCGCAAAGAGCTTGCTCAGTTCATCGGGAGACCGTGTCTCGGCTTCAGTATTTACGACTCCGACCTCACACGGAACCTGCTCTGCCTGGGTCTGCGCAATCACCCTGAAACCTTCCTTATCGAATTCAGCCGTAAGATCTGGAATCTCATGTTCCGAAAAACCCACGACGACCACGGTACCTCGTGAGGCCGATGTCGCTTGATTTTCAATAAGCGAATTCACCCGCTCCATCAATGCATCGGCGGAAAACGGCACAGCAAGAAAGTCATCGGCCCCCACTTCACGGGTCGCACGATCGGATTCCTCCGAGACGAACACAGCGGAGATCGCAAGGATCGGTACCTCACGGAGTTTTTCGTTGCGCCCGGTACGAAGCATACGGCAGAAACGCCACCCATCGATTCCCGGCATCTGAATGTCGGTTATGATGACGTCGGGAGGTGTCCCCTGCACATTTTCCAGTGCGGTTTCTGCATCCGCAAACGTGTGGACATCCCACCCCATTCTCTGCAGAACGCCCGTAATCATGCACAGCTGCGTGACATCGTCGTTTACAACAACTGCTCTGCGCCTTTTTTCCATCTACATTCTTACCCTTGTTACTGTATGGATCGTGTACTCAAATCCGCTTACGGCTACAAGCCGGCTTCACTCAAAGCTCTCTTTATCTTTTCACCGGTGATTGGCTTTACCAAATATCCTTCACACTGCGATCGAAAGGCACCCATGATGTTTTTGCTGTCATCCAGTGCGGTTGTCATGATAACCTTCACCGCTTCAAGCCCCATTATCCCCCGTTCCTCTTCGAGCTTTCGTATCTCCTTCAAGACATCTTGCCCGTCCATGTGAGGAAGCATTATGTCCAGAAACACGGCATCGTAGGCATTTCGTTCGTTCCAGGCAATCTTCATTGCCCGGAGTGCCTCTCTCCCATCGACTGCCACATCACATTCTCCATACTGGGCCAGAAGCTTTTGCATCAGCTTTCTGCTGGCAAAATCATCCTCCACAACCAGAATTTTCATGATCTTTCTCCCGAGAAAACAGTGTGCCCTTTATATGCTGTCATCCTCTTCTCCGTTTCGTGGAACGTAAGCTGCAGAGCTTCGAGCTGCTCCGCAGCACCTGCCCAATCGAGTTCTTTACACGCATTCTCCAGATGCTGCACGATTCGGGTCATTGCGCAGGCTTCCACGGTAGCGCAGGAACCCTTCAGACGATGTGCCGTTTCGGCCGCTTCCGATGAAGCGTGCTTCTCCAGGCTGGCCGCAAGCAATCGGAGGGTCAAGGGTACAGAATCCAGAAAAGAGGTAACGATTGCTCGTGCCAGGATATCGTCACCTCCAAGCCTGTCTTCCAGTTTATCCTTATCGAAAACATCGCAGGCGGCATCCGGGAAGGCGGTATTCAGGTTGGAACAGAAGTGTTTTCCCTGTAGCACCGAACTCATGGCCAATCCCAGTTCATGTCGCGTGATAGGCTTGGCAATAAATCCATTCATACCTGCGCTGAAACAGCTGGCCCGGTCGTTTTCTGCGGCAAACGCCGTGAGCGCAATCACGGGAACCGAATGATCCAAAACAGGCGACGTGGTGTCGCGTATTCCCGCGATTACATCGAATCCATCCATTCTCGGCATCTGGATATCCAGCAACACCGCATCGAAACGCTCTTGTCCCAGGATCTGCAAGGCTCGTGCTCCGCTGTTCACACTTATCACCTGAAATTTCAGCTCTTCAAGCATTTTTACCGCTACAATCCGGTTGATCTCATTGTCTTCCACGACAAGTATTCGTTCTCCTTCGAACAGTATCTCGGTATGGTCGGCTCGAGGGGCAGGCAGGCTCGACCGGTCGTTGTGAATTGCAACACCAAGAGCATCGAAGAGCGCGCCGGTTTTAACCGGTTTGCGAACAGAGGTACCTTTCCATGATCGGTCAGTAATTCTCGGCCGAATATCTCCGGGACGTGTGAGTACCACCGCAGGAACACTACGTATCTCTTCGTCTTGGGCGACTGTACGTTCCAGAGCGGCCAATTC
>JBEPYC010000347.1:0-4757 GCA_041641555.1 Chitinivibrionales bacterium
CGCCCCGTAGACACCCGAAACCCCGATAGATCCGAGTTTCTCGACCGCAACACCGGCACGGCCCTGAAGCAAAGGCATGAGAGAGACATTATCGGCCCCAATCCCGACAGACTCTTTCGCTCCTTCGCCGGCGCTAATCGAGATTTCAGGGGTAAGCGATTCGAGTTGTTTCCGGTAGCGAAGCAGGAATTGGGCGCGACGATATCCGTAGTTGCCGTTCATCCACAGGTTTGAAGCCAGGTTGTTCATTGTAGGATTCAGCGGCGAGAAAACATCCCACTGCTGTCCGATCCGGACACCGAAATCATCGGTCGGACGCAACCAGGCGTATGCGAGGCGAAGACGTGGATTGGCGTTTGTGATGGTATTCGATGCGGCAAGGAAAAAATCCATTTCCAACTGCCCGCCAAAATGCATCTGGCCCACGGGCGCACTCCCCTTGAATCCAAAACGCGACTGCTGGGCACTGAACGCGATTGCCTGAGTATCACTTGCAGTGGCTCTGAAGGGCGCGGTCGGCGATGGCTGCCCCCACGAGGAAACCCCGCTGGTTGAAATCATCATATCACCCTTGATAAACCCATAGGTGTCGAATTCGGGCTTATCGGCCAGAGCAACCAACGCAAATCCCGCCAGCAAAACGATGAAAGATGATTTCATACACCTACCCCTTTCCTGTGGAGAAATTTAATGTAAAGAGGAGCGATCACGACCTTGAACCGGCAACCTGTTCCCCAAGATCCTTTACGGCGATTAAACAAGGAGGAGTCGGACATTATCGCCGGCATTTGCAGAAGCAGCATAAAATAGCATGTTATGAAAAACCAGAGCAAATGCAATGGGTTTCGCATTTTTTGTTTCGGGTGCTTGCTCCTCGATTTAACATGCGATCGGCTCAAGCCCAACTATCGTTTTATTGTCACCGGTACGATAAGACCCTGCTTCGGCACCCCAATAGATAACCGCAACAAGCAAAGCGCCTCCTCAAGCGCGCAAGGAATCCATTGGCACAGTGCGGAAAGAGACATGGCCGTTCATGACACTGCCACGTCAGGGGTACTGCCTGAGTGACCACTACTGCGGCTCTGCCGCCACGAGTCTTTTCATTCGCAACATACCCTCTCCTGGAGCGCCCGTCAATATGGATTTGAGTAAAGTGCTCACCTGGATGTGAACATATTGCCACGGCTTTTGGCTTCGCGCTTTTGCTGTTCATGCGGATTACAACGAACTCAAGTGGCGTAAGCCGGTCCAGAGAACGTATTTATTATACCACTCCAGCACTCATTCAACATGCCGTTGACCGCTATGGCGTTATTTAATGGATCATAAGGTTTTCCGTGCCGTTTAATCTCGCAGTCGTACTGATTCTTCTCGGCGGATGGCTCTCTGGAAGGGCTTTTTCCAGACTCGGCCTGCCCTCGGTTCTGGGGATGGTCGTCTGGGGCATCTGCATTGGCATGTTCTGGAAAGAGCACCTGCCCCCCCTTCTCTTTCAGCTCGAGCCGTTTCTCAAGTCGTTTGCACTTATCGTGATTCTTCTCAGGGCAGGACTTGGTATCAACAGGAGTACGCTGGCGAGGACGGGGTTAACTGCGGGGTTGATGGCGATCGTGCCGTGCATTGTCGAAGGAACCGCATTGACGGTCCTCTTTCGTGTTCTATTCGGTTTTGAATGGCCGGTTGCCGGATTGACCGCATTCATGATCGCCGCGGTTTCTCCCGCCGTCATTGTGCCTTCAATGCTCACTCTGAAAGACAAAGGGTACGGTAAAGGGAACGATGTGCCGACGGTCGTGCTTGCGGGTGCTTCGGTTGATGATGTCTTTGCGATAACGGTTTTTACGGTGTTTTTACAGATGGCCACCACCGGTGATGTGGGCCTGGAGCAGGTCTTTGTGCAATTACCCTTGTCGCTTATCCTCGGAATCGTTCCCGGGATAATCGTGGGGTTTGTTCTGCTCTGGATTTTCCGCGTCCGATTCCCCGACATCAGGGCGACTGAAAAATCGCTGATACTCCTCATGATAGCGGTCGTTCTGGTACAGATCGGCGATTGGGTCCACAGCGCATCGCTTCTCGGGGTGATGACCATCGGGTTTATACTCCTGGAGAAAGAAGAAATGATTGCTCACGAGCTTTCTGGGAAACTCTCGAAACTGTGGGTGGCAGCCGAAATTGTGTTGTTTGTGCTGATCGGAATATCGGTGGATCTTCGGGTCGCCTGGAGTGCCGGTCCCAAAGGCGTGGCGATCATCGCAATCGGATTACTTTTTCGGTCCGCAGCGGTCTTTGTCTCGACACGATGGTCGGATTGGACCCTGAAGGAACGTGCGTTTTGCATGGTGGCATATCTTCCCAAAGCAACTGTCCAGGCGGCATTGGGCGGGGTCGCTCTTTCACGAGGCATTTCTCAGGGAGAAACGATTCTGGCCCTGGCGGTGGTATCGATTGTGTTTACGGCTCCCCTGGGGCTTATCGGGATAAAACTCTCTGCCAGGCGTCTTCTGACACATTCGGGACGGTGACGCACCTTGACTCGGCTCAGTACACACAGCGAGGTGATGGTGGTGCACTTCGACGGGGGATCAGAGTCGTGTCGGTCAGGTTTTCGGATTGTCCGTGGACAGGGCTTTGTATATTTCTCCTGAGACAATATATTGATTCCTGGGTGTACTGGCCAGAGCAACCTTTTTCTCGTTTGCCGCCGCAATGACATCATCGGTGATCGGTCGGCCGCTGCAGAAGATGACAGCAGGAATCCCCACCAAAGAACACACGGCAATCGTGTTGATATGGGCCTGTACGGTAATGAGGATATCCCCCGCTTCCGCGTTTGCCATCACATCGCTTAACAAATCCGAGGTATACCCACCCTGAATCTCGGGGATTTCTGAGGGCGCAAGCACTGTAGTGCACCCAATTTGATTCATCAGAAGGTCCAGTTTCATTGATTTTGTTCGCCTCCACCACCGAGGAACACGGCCGCCGTCACCACCGTGCCGTGGCCTCGTGCCGAGTTGATATGAAATTCATCCGCGACTCGTTTTACGTTCGGTAACCCCATACCGGCCCCGAATCCCAGGGATTTCACCCAATCGTTGGCGGTGGTATACCCCGGCGTCGCCGCCAGCCCGGCATCGGCAATGCCCGGCCCGTTGTCACGGGAAACGATCCGGAAGCATTCCGGGGTGTAGGAGCAGCTGATAACACCGCCATAGGAATGTATGGCCAGATTGATTTCGAGTTCGTAGACAATTACTGCAATCCGACGACACGTTCGAGAGTCCAAACCGATCGATTCACACATTTTCTTTGCCGACTCAGTTGCCTTCCCACCATTATCGAGATCGTACTTTTTAATAGTATACTCACGGAAACCACTGTGCCGCTCCGATTGGGGTACGCTTGCCGGTAGCAGCGTCTCCAGCCGATCGACTTCCCTGTTTATTTCCAGAAGAAGTTTGGTCAGAATATCCCGGCTGCTTATTATTCCCGCCAGAAGCCCCTCTTTGTTGACCACGGGAAAACGGCCATAGGGGTACCGCTGGAAGTGCGAAACGGCCAGCGACAAAGGAAGATACTCTTCCAGCAGGACGACGTTTTTGGTCATATGCATATCGACACGGTCGGTGATATGTCCTTCATCCAGCGCCTGTATGATATCATCGACACTAATAATTCCGAATACACGCCCCTTTTCCGAGATCGGTACCCCCGTGATCCCTTTCTCTTTCATTTTCATCTGAACGGAGCGAAGCGTATCGGATCGGGCGGCAGTGATAACATCGGTCGACATAACATCACACACCCGCAATCGGGTTATCAACTCTCGAATCACCAGCGAGGAGTTGGCGATATCGATCGGGAGGTTTGAACTCATGCCCCAAACACCTTTCCAAGTGCCACACAAATCTCAAACGACGGCCGATCGCTGGTAAGAAGCGATACCGACAGATCACGGGCTGTGGAGAGCATCTGAGGGTCCGGCCGTTTTCCGTTGGACAGTATCACCGCGGTCACACCCACGATATCGGCCGCACGAAGTGACTGCACGGAAGCCAGTGAGGTCACAAGCACTGCCCCGTCGCCGTCTCGTGTCAAAACATCGGACATCAGATCGGAGCAGATCGCCCACTCATATTCGCGTTCGGATTCTTTGTCCGCACGATATACTGAAACCGCATCGAGTGTACCAAGAAGTTTATCGAGAGAAACCTGATTCATGCACGTAACCCTTTATGTGAAAAAGAGATTTAACACAGTTAAAAATTTGCGAAGAAAAACATTTTATATGTGAAAGCAAGAACATTAAATGACCTCACCCATAGTAGAAAGGATTTTGAATGGGCCATAAGACCGATCTCAGGAGGCTTGGTTGGCGCCAGAACTGCACATTTCGAAAAAACATTTTTGTGAAAACATGTTGATCTGTTGTACGCATTAAAATATATTTATGTTCTCCTTAGGAACAAAAAAAGAGTCGAACACTTACCCGCGGAGGCGGCATGGCAACCGGTATCTTACAAACGGCTGAACTACCCAAAGACCTGGTCGAGTATATCGAAGAATGGAAAGAAAAACCGGGCAGTCTTATCATGATTCTGCATAAAGTGCAGGAGCATTACAATTACGTTCCTCGCGAAGTAGCGCTCACTGTCGCGAAAAAGCTGGACGTCCCTGTGGCAAAGATCTACGGGGTTATCACGTTCTACCACTTGTTCAAGCTGCAGAAACCCGGTAAGCACCAGATTTCG
>JBEPYC010000348.1:0-2500 GCA_041641555.1 Chitinivibrionales bacterium
ACATTTACGAAATAAGTCAAGGGCGTGTTCGCGGGTGTCTGCCAATTGAAATGGTACCCCCCGCTTTTCAAGGTGCTTGTGACAGTAAATCAGACTTCCCAGAGCAGTACTTTCGATGAAAGTCACTTGTGAAATGTCGACGACTACTTTTCCACAGGAGACCACATCCAGTGCTTCGATCTTGTTGGTTAGCAATACCGCATCGAGGCCGAGAAATTCTCCTTCGATATAAAACTGCCAGATAGAGTCGCTGCAACTGGTCTGTAATTTCATGCTCGTGCTTCAATCATACTGCCTTGTTCCGGACACAGAGGACGGTTCCATCACATGTTCATGTTCAATAATAGCCTGGGAAACAGCCCATAAAACGGAAACGGTATGTCCGTTTTCTCCGCATGGCGCAGGGAAAGTCCTTTTTTGACCTGCACTACTCATGTGTTATTTTGTGGCCGGTTTGGATTCCAACGGTTACCGACTGTATATTCAAATCTCTTTGCTTTCTGGTCGCCATTCATCAAACCTCTTCGGGAGCCGCCCGTGGCAAACCGTAAGACCTCAACGCATGTCTCCCGGGCCGCCAAAGACCCGGACGACACGCGCGCACATAGATTTCTCATGGCAGATATCGTGAGCGGCAAACGTCATGTTCCTCAGAATATCAGCGAGGTGGCCTGCCAGCGGGCATCACAGGATACTGCCGATCTTTCCCAACTTTCCCCGGACGAGGTAAAGGACCTGTTTTTTCAGCTCCGCGTCCACCAGGAAGAGCTTCAGATAATAAACGAAGACCTGGTCAAAGCGCAGAAACAGCTTGCCCACACCAGAGATCGCTACGCTGATTTATATGAGTTCGCACCTGTTGGCTACATTTCAGTAGATGATTCTCACGCGATCCGGCAGTCCAACCTGACTGCCTGCGCTATGCTCGGGAGATCCCGCAAACGACTTCTCGGCAAGAAACTGCCATCGCTCGTTATCGACGAAGACCGGGAGAAATGCTTCATTCATCTTCGTTGTTCCATGCAATCCAGTGTGCCCAACACCACCGAGGTCCGCTTTGTTCGTGCTGACGGCTCAGTTTTCGTTGCCGAGACACAGGTCACCCAGACCCAGGCATTGCACGGCAAAAGTGAATGGCGAATCGTTCTGAGCGACGTTACCGAACGAAAAATTCTGGAAAACAAGCTCTCCGGCGAACGAAAGCTTCTGCAGACCATAATCGATACGATACCTGTTATGATCATAATCTGGGACCCCGAGGCCGATATCGTCAGGGTCAACAGAGCCTTTGAAACAATCACAGGATGGGCAAATCGGCACATACGAGAAACCAATATCCTCACGCTTATCTATCCCCAGCCTCAGCATCCCAAAGAGACAACCCAGTCCCTCGAATCACTTCAGCCCGGATGGCGGGATATCCGGGTTACCACCAAGAGCGGACGTGTGATCGAAACATCCTGGGCGCAGGTGGAAATTCCCGATGGACGGCGGATTGGAATTGGTATCGATGTCCATGAACGAAAAGAAATGGAACAGGAACTTCGCCGCCGCGCGGCATCGCTTGAAGTTGCCAACGAAGAACTTGAATCGTTTTCCTATTCAGTCTCCCACGACCTTCGTGCCCCGCTCCATTCCATGCAGGCATTTACCGATGCCCTGATGGAAGACTACTCCGACAAACTGGATTCGCTCGGCAAGGAATACGTGCAGCGAATCGATGCCGCCTCGGACAGAATGGTGCGACTGATAGATG
Organism: Chitinivibrionales bacterium; assembly: GCA_041641555.1. Lineage (GTDB taxonomy): Bacteria > Fibrobacterota > Chitinivibrionia > Chitinivibrionales > WJKA01 > JBEPYC01. The sequence continues at coordinate 1,757 of JBEPYC010000348.1, forward strand.
AAATGCTCAAACTCGCGCGCATAACGCGCCAGGAGATGGATTATGAGATTGTCGATGTCAGTTTGCTTGCGGCAACGTTCTCTCAGGATTTGCAGAACTCAAGTCCGGATCGGAGAGTTCTCTGGGTAATCCATGAAAAAATGTTCGCCCGGGCCGATCGCCAGCTTCTAAATATTGCTCTTCGTAACCTGATCCGAAACGCCTGGAAGTATACCGGTCACTGCGATGACCCTCGTATCGAAATCGGGTATTCAGAGAACCAGGACGGGAAAGTATTCTTCGTTCGCGACAACGGTGTCGGATTCGACCCGGCCCATTCCACCCGGCTCTTCACTCCCTTTCAGCGCCTGCACTCGGACAAAGAATTTCCCGGCACCGGCATCGGTCTCCCTATCGTCCAGCGGGCAATCCGCCGCCATGGCGGCGAGATCTGGGCAGAAAGCACCCCGGGCCACGGCGCGGCGTTCTACTTTACACTTCCGGAGTAGAAAGCTTGTTCGCACGGCCAAACTGCGACACCGTCATCACGTTTTTATGGTACCAACCACGACCCGGGTTGGAGAGTCGCTGTCCCAACGGCGATGAGGGCCCTTAAGAACTGGCCGTCGTCGTGCCCTGTGAACACGATATCTTTCTATATATCCAGGACCACGGTACACTTCCAGACAGAGCCATCATTTACAACAGAAAGACGGTGCATCGTGACCGCTTTGACATCGGTGGCCATCTGATGACGACCATTAT
>JBEPYC010000348.1:2510-4751 GCA_041641555.1 Chitinivibrionales bacterium
CTTGACGCCTTCGGCCATGCCCCTGAATATCAACTGCGAACCCAACCGCTCGACCGAGCAACCAGAGATTCTCAACAGGAGACTCTGGGCATCCTTGTAGAACACCAGTTCCTGCAGCACCGATAACAGCAGCATATCTTCGGCTGTATCTTCGAGTTCGATTGTGCGTTTTTCCCTGGCCTGGACAGCTTCCAGATTCTGTACCATCACCTGCATGGTGGCATCGCACGCCGAGACGATCATGTCGCCAAGCCCTTGCCCCCATGCCTCGAATGCAATATCTCCCGTTGCAATTTTCTCGAGATAGCGAAACGGCATGCACTTATCCTTTGATATTGCCCACAGGTATGAATCTGACAACAGGGATACTCAGTCCGGCTTCCTTTGCCGCACCAATTACCTCGTCGATATCCTTGTATGCACCGCCTGCTTCCTCGGCAAGTCCTCCAAACGATGCCGCCCGGGTGTATATACCCCGTTTTTTCATGCTGTCGAGCAGGTCCTTTCCGCGGAACATCTTTTTTGCCTGATGACGGCTCATGACTCTGCCACTTCCATGGGTCGTCGAAAAGAAACTGTGAGCCGCAGTTTCGGTACCCGAAAGCAAGTAGGATCCGGTCTCCATGCTGCCCCCGATAATCACCGGTTGTCCCCATTTCAAGTAGCGCTGCGGAACACCTGGCATACCCGGCCCGAATGCACGAGTCGCCCCTTTCCGGTGTACGATCAACTCCCGTTGTTTGCCGTCAACCCGATGCTTCTCTATTTTTGCCGTGTTATGCGTAACATCGTAAACCTGGTGCATTCCAAGCTCCGATGGATCTTTCCGAAAGACTTCGCCAAAGACCTCGCGAACGCGGTGAAGAATCGCCTGTCGATTGGCGAACGCCATATTGATGGCACAAGTCATTGCGGCAAAATAATCCTGTCCTTCGGGTGAATAAAACGGTGCGCAGGCCAATTCGCGGTCAGGCACCGAAATTCCGTATTTCGGACCCATCACTCGGACCAGTCGCTGGAGGTAGTCGGTCGCGATCTGATGCCCAAAACCCCGGCTGCCGCAGTGAAGCATGATCGCCACCTGATTGGGAATGGTGATCCCATAGGCTTCGGCTCGCTGCTTATCGTACACGAATTCGGGTTTTGCAACCTGGATCTCGAGGTAATGATTTCCCGATCCCAGTGAACCAAGCTGATGGTACCCGCGCTCGACTGCCTTGTCGCTGACTTTCGATGGATCGGCGTGCGGGAACGTTCCCCATTCTTCGGTACGCTCCAGGTCTTCCTGCCACCCATACCCCCTTTTGACACACCAGCTCGCTCCTTCCACCATAACATCTTCGAAATCACTTTTTTTCACCGGAATGGCACCCTTGTGCCCCACGCCAGTGGGGACTGCCTTGAAAAGTCGGTCAACCAGCGTTTCCAGGTGAGGGCGCACCTCGTCATAGGTCAAGTTCGTGACCGCCAGCCGCATTCCACAATTGATATCGAAGCCAATCCCTCCCGGCGAAATCACTCCCTCACTTTTGTCCATTGCAGCTACCCCGCCAATTGGAAACCCATAACCCCAGTGGCCATCGGGCATGCAGCAAGCGTACTTGACTATCCCCGGAAGGCGGGCGACGTTGGTCACCTGGTCGAACACGCCTTCGTCCATATTGTCCAGAAGCTTTTCGGTGGCAAAAATACGGGCGGGTACCCGCATGCCGGCTTTATAGGAACGAGGAAGCTCCCAGACGGCATTCTCAAGTTGTTGTATTTCCCGTGGTCGTGCCATAATTCTCTCTTCCTGCTTTTGACTGCACCCATCGCAAAATAGTACCTCGGGGTATGACTGCATGCGCTGTGCCAGAGGCCAGGCGCGAATGCCAGATCTCGTAACTCCCGATCACCGGCACATCCTGAAAGGGATTCCACTCAACCGTGTGCGTGGGGGTAAACGGAACTCAGTGTCATGCAACGCCCTCTTCCACCCCCTACGCCGGCTCGGCCACCCAAAAACCTCTGACTGAAATGTATAATTTAATTGCCCCTGAACGCTTCGTGAAATATATTTGTTAATACTTGCTATCATTCGATAAGCTTCATTAACAACCGATCTCCGGGGGGTTATGGAAGTCATCTCGTTTCTCAACAACAAAGGTGGAGTCGGAAAGACAACCCTGTGCTGCAATATCGCTCAGGCCCTGGCAATTTCCGGAAAAAAAGTACTTTGTATCGATAACGACAACCAGCACA
>JBEPYC010000349.1:0-4750 GCA_041641555.1 Chitinivibrionales bacterium
TTCTTCCGGCGCGAGGTGACGACTTCTTTGATGCTTTTTTTTTCGTAGTCATGGAGCTTTTAATATGGTTACCCTTGGAATTTGCAAATATCAGGCCATCCTTGGCTATCTGTAGAAAATACAGCAAAACAGTGCCAGGTAGGCGTTTTTCATTTCCCGAGGTAGCCGCAGAGCGTTTATAACCACACTGGTGTGTTGCATAATAGAACAATTGCTGTGCAAATTGACACACTCCCTGCGGAGCATTCGCCCCAGGTGACGACGCTATTCGCTCTTAATGCGCATAAGTCCTTAATAAATTGGGCAGATGAGAAACTGGTACGGCGGTTGCTTTAATGCACGGTGTAAGAGAGAAACGAGCATGAAGCCAAGAGTTCGGGGCCGGACCCGGATTACCGAATTTCAGATAAGACTACCGATATCAAAACAGAAGGAAAACTAAACGCCCTGTCTGGTGCATCGGCATCGCTTCGACACCGCGGGCGTGTAGGTATAGAAAGGAAAGAATGGTATGAACTTGGAAAAGCTGACCAGACGATCTCAGGAGGCGATAGCGGGTGCTAACAGTCTTGCTGTAGAACGAGGGAATCAGGAAATTCATCCGGTCCATCTTTTCAGCTCCCTTCTGCAGCAGGAGCAGGGACTGGTACCTTCGATTCTGAGCAAGGCCGGTGTTCAGGTAGGTGCTGTAGAAAGAGCTGTCGAAGACAAGCTTTCGAAGCTGCCTTCAGTTTCGGGGCCCGGCGCCGGGCAAAGTTACGCATCACGCGGTCTGACGATAGTCCTCAACGATGCCCAGAAGAAGGCATCGAGTATGAAAGATGAATTTGTCAGTGTCGATCATCTGCTGCTTTCTCTTTTGGAGCGCGATGCCGACTGTAAGGAAATCCTGCGTTCGGTCGGACTGGATCATCGCAGGGTACTGGAGGCTCTCAGGGAAGTACGTGGAAATCAGCGGGTGACCTCAGCCGATCCTGAGGGAACCTTTGAGGCACTTGAAAAATACAGTCGCAATCTGACCGAGATGGCCCGAAAGGGCAAGCTTGATCCGGTGATCGGCCGTGATGAAGAGATTCGCCGGGTTGTACAGGTGCTTTCGCGGCGAACGAAGAACAACCCTGTGCTCATCGGTGACCCGGGAGTTGGAAAAACAGCTATCGTCGAGGGGCTGGCACTTCGGATTACCCGGGGAGATGTCCCTGAAGGCCTGAAAGATCGCGACCTGGTTTCTCTGGACATGGGTTCCCTCATCGCAGGGGCGAAATTTCGCGGAGAATTCGAGGAGCGTTTGAAAGCGGTTCTCAAAGAGGTGAGCAGCTCCGAGGGGCGAGTTATCCTTTTCATCGATGAGCTTCACACGGTAGTGGGAGCAGGTGCCGCAGAAGGAGCAATGGATGCGGGCAATCTTCTCAAGCCGATGCTGGCCCGTGGAGAGCTTCACTGTATCGGGGCGACCACCCTCGATGAGTACCGGAAGCATATCGAGAAAGATAAAGCACTCGAGCGGCGGTTCCAGACCGTTCTGATTGATCAGCCGACCGTCGAGGAGACCATCTCGATTCTTCGGGGACTTCGTGAACGATACGAAGTCCATCATGGCGTAAAGATTCGAGACAGTGCCATTATTGCAGCGGCCACGTTGTCTGATCGCTACATCTCGGAGCGTTTTCTTCCCGATAAGGCGATAGATCTGGTCGATGAGGCCGCGGCGAAGCTTCGAACCGAAATGGATAGCAGCCCGCTCGAACTCGATGAGGCGATGCGCAAACAGATGCACTTGGAGATCGAAGCGGCCGGTCTGAAAAAAGAAAAAGACGCTGCATCCAGGGAACGGCTTAAGCGGCTTAACGAAGAGCTTGCGGGGATACGGGAGCGGACTGGTGCACTGAAGTCGCAGTGGGAAGCAGAGAAAAACCGGGTTGGCAAGCTGCAGGAAATGCGTGGGCAACTTGACCAGGCGCGGAACGAACTCGAACGTGCCCAGCGCGACTATGATCTCAACAAGGCCGCTCAGCTTCAGCACGGTACGATTCCGCAGCTGGAGACCAAGATCAAAGAGGCCGAAGCCGCGCTCGTGGGAGAACGCAATCGGTTGCTGAACGAAGAGGTTACCGAAGAAGACATTGCCGGAATAATCAGCCGATGGACTCATATTCCTGTCAGCCGGCTGGTTAAGGGAGAAAAAGAAAAACTGCTCCATCTTTCCGAGCATCTTCATGAGCGTGTAGTGGGGCAAAATCAGGCAGTCGATGCGGTTTCTGATGCAGTACTGAGGGCTCGTGCCGGCCTCAAAGACCCGCAGCGCCCAATCGGGAGCTTCATCTTTCTGGGACCCACAGGCGTGGGTAAGACCGAGCTTGCACGTGCTCTGGCGTTCAATTTGTTCGATGATGAGCAGGCGATGGTTCGCATCGACATGTCCGAATACATGGAAAAGCACACGGTCGCTCGGTTGATCGGTGCACCTCCGGGATATGTGGGATATGAAGAAGGCGGGCAGCTTACCGAAGCCGTGCGGCGGCGTCCGTACTCGGTTATTCTCTTTGATGAAATCGAAAAGGCGCATTACGATGTATTCAATGTGCTCCTTCAGATCCTCGATGATGGGCGGTTGACCGATTCACATGGTCATGTGGTCGATTTCAAGAACACGATCATTATCATGACCTCGAATATCGGGAGCACGCATATCACGGAAATGCAGGGCAGGAGCTACGAAGGCGTTCGGCGGACGGTCATGGATGAGCTTCGGAATCATTTTCGGCCCGAGTTCCTCAATCGGGTGGATGAAACCGTGGTTTTCCATTCACTTACTGAAGAACACCTCGTGGGGATTGTGGATATTCAGCTCGAACGGTTTGTCCAGCGGCTGGGGCAGCTCAAAATCAAGTTCGAAATTGGAGATGAAGCCAAGCGGATGCTTGCCAGGGAGGGATTTGACCCCGTGTATGGTGCCCGTCCTCTAAAACGGGCGATCCAGCGTGAACTCGAAACACCCATCTCCCGGATGATTATCGGTGGTGAGTTAGCCGAAGGATATGTACTGCGGGTCGATGCTCGCGGTGATGAACTCCAGTTTGAGCCGGTCGAGAGCACTGAAGAAGTACTGGTGTAGAAAACAAGGAAAATAGGTGGGGAAGAAGGCGCAAGGCTAAGCGCCTCTGCCCCCAACCTGCCGACCAGAGCTCACTCCATCTGTTAGTACATAAGACTTTATTGCTACATCACGCGTGTTGGGGTCTGTTCTGGACCTTTTGTGTTTCGGGGCGTTTGTCGGCTCGTGGCAGCATGATACGTGCGTATGCTCCACGGTTATCGGGGTTGTTGCCGAGCACGATTTTTCCGCCATGCAATTCCACGATATGCTTGACCACAGACAGCCCGAGACCGGTGCCGGTATGGCGCGTGGTGAAGAACGGCTCGAAGATCCGTGCGAGGTCTTTTTCCTGTATTCCTTTTCCCTGGTCTATGACCGTAAAGGCAACCCATTTTATATCGAGAATGTCTGCTTCAATGGTGACGGGTGTTTGCGGAGTGCTGTGGTCGCAGGCATTATCCAGAATATTGTAAAATATCTGGTCCATTTTAGAGGGCATCGAGTAGACCGGAACCCCGGCAACCCGAGAGGAGATTTCCAGATTGATCTCTCTTTGGTGATGTCTGCTACTTTGTTTCCAGTATCCAATGGAGTGGTCGAGCACCGCTTTCGGAGTCTGTTTCTGCAGCGAGCGACAATCCAGTTCCTTCCCCAGCTCCAGCAGATCGTTCATCAGAGACGAGAGCTTATCTATCTGCGACAAAAGGTTGCCCCGGTAGTCTTCGAATCGCTGGTTGTCTCCGAAATCGACTTCCATGGCATCGGTGATCGACTGGATCGCCTGCACGGGCGTACGGACTTCATGGGCAATCTCTGACAAAAGCTGGCCGACCAGTGCGAGACGCTGAGATATTTCAAGCCGTTCTTCAAGACGCTTCCTGTCGATCTCGTAGGCGATATGCCTGCTCAGGAGCATCACGATTCTCTTGTCTTCTTTGGAGAACGCTTTTGCTCTGGTGCTGTAGACACATGCAACGCCGAGCACTTCACTGTGCCGGTTTTCGATGGGAACCGAAAGGGCCGAACCCTTCCGGGTAGTTGCACAGTCGATACAGGCGGTTGATGACTCGCTGCAGGGCCCCACGAGTACGCTCCTCTGATCGCTTACATGCTGGCAGAGTCTGCAGTGCTGGCTGATTTGCTCCGGAGGTTCACCATGAATCGATGCCCATGCGATCGGCCGAAATTGGTCGCGCTCTTTGAGGCGAATCGAAACGAGATCCGCTCCGGTGAACTGAGCGATTGTCTGCGCCGAGGTCTGACAGAATGCGTAGAGGTCGTACTTGGGGTTGGCGGTTATCGAAAATGCGGAATTGAATGCCTTGTCTTCGTTTTGCAGCCGTTCCGAGAGATTTTTCAGCTCGGATTTCAGGTTGGATTGCGAATCTTTTCGCATGTGTGCTTCCCAGTTCAGAGGGTCAATTCATCTGCATTTAATAGAATACGTCAGGGTGTGACCCATATTTAGAAGTGGATTGGGGAGCGCCGTTGAGATTCTGCTCAAAAGGCTACTGGTAGAGAAACGAATCTTTTCCTGCATAATATGCCTTTGGTTGCTATATTAACTCATAGCCAGGCTTGGAATTTTGCTGCATCGAAAGTTGCAACGGCGAAAGGGATCCACAGGCCATATAAGTTAAGCGCTTAATTACG
>JBEPYC010000350.1:0-4710 GCA_041641555.1 Chitinivibrionales bacterium
AGGGCAGGAGCGTTGCCATTTGGGGAGCAGGATCCAAAGGCGCGACTTTTCTCAATATCGCAGATCGTCATCGCACCGTTTCCTGGGCAATCGACATAAACGAACGGAAAACGGGCAAATACATTCCCGGATCGGCTCAACGAATCATCGCCCCCTCGGCCCTGCCATCGGTCTCTCCCGATGTGATTCTGGTTATGAATCCAAACTACGTGGACGAAATCCGGGCCCAGCTCGCTTCGGCAGGTCTGAGCACTGAGGTCACCGTTGTTCAGTAACGGCTCTTCGGTATCACTGTTTTTTGGTGATGGTGTAATGGGCCGTCATGGCACAGATTTTTCCGTCCCTGACAATAAAGGTATCGGCACCGTCATGCACGGCTGCCTCGGCACTTTTCCCGGTCCACTCCAAAAATGCCATTTCCCCTTCGACAACACGGCTGGTGTACTCGAACACGACTTCGGGAAGATGTGAATCAAGGAGCCGGGCAGCCTGACGTATGCCATTGTGCCCGCGGAAAACTCCCTCGCTGGTTATCAGGAGACATTCGGGTGAAAAATTCCGCCTGATATCGGTTTCCACATCACCCAGGTCGGCACAACTCAGATGGTCATCGAAAACTTCTCTGGCGTTTCTCATTCGCCCGCTCCTTTGATGGTACCCCAGCCAATGGTGCAATTTCAGGACCACCAGATGAAGGGCGATCAAATGGGTACCAGCCCTTTGCCCCGAAACTTAGACGCTGCAAGCGCCGACTCATATTTATTATTGTTTATTAATACTGATTAACCAGACGATCCACCGAAGAAACCTGTGTTGCCGTGCCCCGTGGCATATTTTTTCATGGATAGGAAACCATGAATACCGAAAACGGCACTCTCATATTTGTATACGGGACGCTTCGACAAGGAGCCGGCCCTGCCCATGTGCATCTTTTGCAGTATGCTGAATACATCGCCCATGGATTCGTGCCCGGGAGGCTCTATGACCTGGGAGACTACCCGGGCCTTGTTCCGCCTGATTGCAACTATGATATAGTGCGCGGTGAAGTATACCAGTTGTTTTGGCCGGAGGCCCTGCGTGCTCTGGATTGCTACGAAGGATGCTCCGAATCCGATCCGATTCCTCACGAATACCGGAGAGAGGTTGTGCAGGTCCACCTGGAGACGGGTGATCGATGCAGAGCCTGGGCGTACTGGTATCAGGGCCCGATCGATCAGCCGACTCGAATAGATTCCGGTGATTACATTCGATTTCTACGATTGCGCCACCGGTTGGGGCACTGAGCCCGCTTTCCGCAGCTTTCGCTTTAAAGACCACTCTTTTAACATCGCATACAGAATCGGGGCCTGGAAGATTGTCAGAAGCTCGAAAATCATTCCTCCAAACGAGGGTATTGCCATCGGGATCATGACATCTGCCCCCCGTCCAGTAGACGTCAGCACCGGCAGAAGCGCAAGAATCGTAGTCGCCGAAGTCATCATTGCCGGACGCACTCGCCGCGTCGCGGCTTCGATGGTCATGCGACGGATCTCTTCAATAGAGCGCGGGTGCTCGCCACGGAATCGTTGTTCCAGATAAGTACAGATAACAACGGCATCATCCGTGGCAATCCCGAAAAGCGCGAGAAACCCTACCCAGACAGCTACGCTGAGATTGATATCCTGCATCTGCAGAACATCCCTGATATTACTTCCGAAAAATCCGAAATTCATGAACCATTCCTGGCCATACAGCCAGATCAGAGCGAAACCGCCGGATGCCGCAACGATAATACCCGAGAAGACCAGCATGGTAGTCGGTACTTTTTTGAATTGGAAATACAGGATGAGAAAGATCGCAAAAAGAGCAATTGGAAGAATGACCGCGAGACGTTTTTCCGAGCGCACCTGGTTTTCATAGCTTCCTGCAAAGACATAGCTGATACCGGCCGGAACGGTAAGCTCCCCGGATTCGATTCTACTGTTCAGGTACCGCTGTGCATCCCGTACCACATCAACCTCGGCATTGCCGGGTTTCTTATCGAAAAGAACGTACCCGGTCAGGAAGGTATCTTCGCTTTTGATTACCTGGGGACCCCTGCGATAGACGATTTCGGCCATATGCGACAGGGGAACCTGTGCACCGCCGGCCGTGGAAACCAGTATGCGTTTGATGTCATCCGCCCCCGCTTTCAATCCCCGCAACTCACGCGGATATCGGACGCGAATGGCATACCGCTCCCTCCCTTCCACCGTGCTGGTTACGGTCTTACCCCCCAGCGCGACTTCGACCACATTCTGGACTTTCTCGATAGAAATACCGTACCGCGCGATTGCATCGCGGTCAATTTCGATTTCGAGATAAGGCTTTCCCACGATTCTGTCGGCCAGCACTGCGGCCGGTTCTATGGTGGGAACCTCTTTGAGGTACCGTTCCAGCTTCATGCCGAACTGCTCGATACTCCGAAGGTCGGGACCGTGCACCTTTATTCCCATCGGCGCCCGCATTCCGCTCTGAAGCATAACAATTCGCGCAGCAATCGGCTGCAGTTTCGGCGCTGATGTCACACCGATGATCTGGGCCTTTTCTACTATCTCATCCCAGATGTCATCGGCATGCACAATATGATCGCGCCACTGCCGGTACGGTTTACCCCGCGGATCGGGAATCAACTCGCCCTGGTCGTCTCTGACGTATTCCCCTTTCCCCCGGTCATACTTGAACCGTATTCGCTTCCCCTGATCATCGATGATATACTCGGATTTAATGTTGATAATGGTTTCGATCATCGATACCGGTGCGGGATCGAGCGGGCTTTCGACCCGTCCAAGTTTTCCGACCGCGTTCTCGACCTCGGGAATGGCCGTGATTGCGATATCCTGCTTCTGAAGAATATCGTAGACTTCGCCGGTTGACGCATGTGTCATGGTCGTTGGCATATACAGATACGACCCCTCATCCAGCGGAGGCATAAATTCCTTGCCGAGCCCCGGGAAGGCATGGTAGACAGCCGATAAAGGCGCAAACCGGTAGGCTCCGTTTGGTATAAAGAAGAACACTTTGCCGAAACCGAGCCAGATAACCAGTCCCATAACCACGAATGCACCAAGTGGAGCCAGGAACTGAAGCTTATGATCCAGGAAATAGGCAAGGATCCTCGGATACCATCGTATGAACACCTTGAACGTAAGCATCAGGCTGCCCACGCAGAGAATCACAAACAGGAGATTTGTCACGTAGGCCTTCTGGGCACCCAGTGGAAGCCAGTCCGCGGCCAGGAGAAGGGTGACAGTACCTACCACAATGGCATTGGCCAGAATCGGAAGCCTGTTCTGCCATTTGAGCGAAACATTCCGGGCGACAAGCGACTTTACTGCCAGGATCGCGACAATCAGCCCAATCCACCAGGCGACTTTCACCATCATGACTACTCCGGCCATTAAAAACAGCGCAGGAGTCAGATACTGATACAGACGCCCATGCTCGCGTTGTTTGCGCCCAAAAACAAGATGCAACACCGACGGAAGAACGGTCAGAGCCAGAATTATCGAAGCAAGCAGTGCAAATGTCTTGGTGTAGGCAAGCGGCTTGAATAGTTTACCCTCAGCCGCCTCCATGGTAAACACCGGAAGAAAGCCGACGATAGTGGTAAGGACAGCGGCAAGTATGGCACTGCCGACCTCCGATGCTGCCCGAAAAACAACCTCTCTTTTGTCATCTTCTTCGGAAGCCTCCCGGAGGTGTTTAAGCACGTTTTCGCTGAGAACAATCCCCATATCGACAATCGTTCCGATCGCGATGGCAATACCGGACAGCGACACGATATTGGCATCGATCCCGAACATTTTCATACCGATAAAACTCATCAGCACCGCCACCGGAAGCACCGAGGAGATGACCAGGGAGCTGCCCAGGTTATTGAGCATGATGAGTATCACAATGACGGTAATCAGGATTTCGAGGTAAATTGCGCGATTGAGCGTTCCCAGCGTTTCCTGAATGAGCCCGGTTCTGTCGTAAAACGGAACGATGGTCACCTTCGAGAGCGTGCCGTCAGAGAGGACCTTATCGGGCAAGCCGGGAGCGATCTCGGCGATCTTAGCCTTGACATTCTTGATTACCTCCAGCGGGTTTTCACCATAGCGGGTAACCACCACTCCTCCAACCACTTCGGCACCTTCCTTATCCAGGATACCGCGGCGAAGTGCCGGGCCAAGAGTCACTCTGGCGACATCGCCTATGGTAATAGGAACATTGTCCTCTGCATGGATAACCGCTTTTTCCAGGTCGTCGGTGGATTTTACGAATCCGATTCCCCGAAGCACATACTCGACACTGTTGACTTCTATGGTACGCGCTCCGACATCGAGGTTCGACTGCTTAGCCGCCATCACGATCTGCTCGAGCGTAACGTTGTTGGCACGCATCGCATCCGGATCGACATCGATCTGGTACTCTTTTACGTGACCACCAATCGAAGCGACTTCGGCGACACCATCGGCTGCCATGAGGCCATAGCGCACATAGAAATCCTGGATCGACCGGAGCTCATCCAACCCCCAGCCTCCCGCGGCACTTCCGCTCTGATCTCTGCCTTCGAGGGTATACCAGAACACCTGTCCCAGCGCGGTGGCATCAGGCCCCAGGGTCGGTTTGACGTTTTCAGGAAGTGTCCCGGCGGGAAGCGATGCCAGTTTCTCAAGGATACGGCTTCGAGACCAGTAGAAATCG
>JBEPYC010000351.1:0-4682 GCA_041641555.1 Chitinivibrionales bacterium
TTTGCCGCTGATGCTGATCTGAGCACGAGGGACTGCCACCGCCAGTAAAACAACAGCAATGAACGTTGGGGATCGTAGTAGCATAATCACTCCTTTGGGGTTGCATTATTCGTTAAAGGCACCCGGCTTCCGACGGAAATCTTCCTCCTATTTTAGGGGATTTCCACACGACTGTCGACCACCCCCCGCCTCACGTGCCGGCCTCGGGTGTCAACGAACGCTCCCCTTCCTGTGCGGATTCTGAGCGAAGGATTGCCGTGCGTATGGACGATGAGGCGGGATGCGCGGGAAGGGCGAACATGCGATACACGGGGAGCAGTACCTCGCGCATCCCTGGCCCTCACCATTCCAGACTTTTCATCTATCGTCAGTAGGGTATCGTGGACGAGACCATTGCAGTCTGCTCCTCCGTAGAGAGCAATCTCGACCTCCTGCCCCATTGAATAACCCGGACCAAGTTTTACCGTCTCGAAGACATTTTCAAGGGTATGCTTCGTCCCGTATTCATCAGGATGCGTGGTGGCATCTCCGTAGCACTTGGAATTGATCTTGATCGCATCGACATGAACCATATCGAAACACCTGGCTTGACGGTCTTTCTTCCCATCATCAAAAAAGACGCTTTCTTCATCCCACACCAGATAGAGGTCATTGTCTTTGATTTCCAGCCAGTAGCATCCCCCCACAGGCTTTATTTTCGCTTCAATCAGCATGAATGCCAGTAGCACAATGAGCCATGGTGTCATCGGAAGTGTCTTCATAGTTTTGTCCTGGCTGGATATGTGAAGCTTCTGGACAGGCTTGTTTCCCGCTGTCCGAACCAAAGTACTCGAGGCGTCCAATGCGTCGTGATAGTTACTATTTAGTCGACTCGAAGGCCTTTTGCAGTTCCATTTGGAGTTTATACCTTCCCACTATCAACTCCCCACTGCTCTTCCGATGTTTTCTTCTCTGACGGAGCAGTTCTTTTGCACGGCCAAATTGCTCGAATCAACAAGGCTGTTGTAGGAAGATTTCTGGAGGAAACCGAGCCAATGGAGGAGGTATTTAGCGCAGCTGGCATCGTCGGCTGTTCGCGTTCCACTATCAGGAAGTCTTGCGCGATTCTACCGGTGATGAGAAGACTCAAGAGGTCATTGCACGGAAAGCATCATTTCACGGGACCCACGAACGAATGGAGGATAATCGTAAGAGAGGTTCGCTCACGCACGCGGTTTTATACCGGGGAGCCTGTCCGGCTTGAGCATGCGCTGAAGAATACCCGGGAGTGGTGAGCGGAACGAATACGTGTTCAAGGTGTTAATAAAGCCAAGCACAGTGCCACCCGGAATCCCTCTACCAAGGAGGGGCGGCGGCATATGTATACCGGCTCAAAGATGAGAAGGTCTGTTTGCGGCAAAGGCGTCGTGCTCGGAAGTCGATCGGGAAAGACAATCAGCCTTCCCGGTTCCAAGTCAATCACCCGAAAAGGCAAAGGGTGTTGCGGCCAAGCGCTGCTTGGCCACAACACGGCGGTTGCCTCTTGTTCGCTGGGTATGTCGTCTCTAATGATTGGAGCAGACAAAGGTGTTACAAACCGCTATCTTTTCAAGACGAATCGTTTGCTTATCGACTTTCCTGCAACCTGAATTCGGGCGAAGTACATTCCGGTAGGCATATTTGTGATATCAACCGAAGAGGTCCCACCTTGCTTGGAAACGTGGGTCTTTCGCACATTGCCCAGCGCATCGAAAAACCGAACCGTGTACCCAACCCCCTGGCGAGTCGAGACGCTGAATTGTGTCGGCGTTATACGGGCTTTTACCGGCTGATAACCAGTGTGAACGTCTCTGAGAAGAGAGTTGTTCGGGTCTTCGGGGGGTGGGTAATTCCAGTTAGCCGGCGCCCAGCTCCATCGTTTCTCCCCTGCCACCCATGCATTTTTTCCATACTCGTACGCACCGAGATCTGGAGCCGAGCCTTCGTAATCATCAATGACTTCTCCGGTCATCACCTTGGTAATCTGATCATTCCCCTGGTTATCTACCAAATAGATCATATACAGTTCAGATTCACCTTTGTCGATTGCGGGCGAACTTGCCGAGAGCGAGTAGTCGCGGTTATCCGGATCTTTAAAATTCCAAAGCGCAGTGTCTCCAAGTGCCAGTATGCTGTTAGGACCCCAGATTGTATCCATACGCGTATAGCACTTTTCGCTGCAGCCCACAGAGTCTACAACCGTGTTGTTCCATATCCACGTTCCGGCAACCGGGCGAGGATCATAGCCTACGAATCGGACGACTTTGCCATCCATAATCGGATTTCCGCGCCAGTACACATTATGGTGAATTCGGAAATTCTTGGAGCCGTGGTCGAGACCAACGCAGTAAGAACCTCCTTCACCATCGAGACGCCCCCCCATGTCGTGAAACCAATTGTAGGCTATTTCCGTGTATTGTCCTGTTCCACCGAAGTTGTAGACAGCCGCCCCACCTTCACCGGTAAGCAGGTTATTGTTGGAAAACTCATTGTAAAGGATTCTCGTAGGCTTGATCGATACGTTTACCGAACTGCCGGTAAACGTGATCGCTGCCTTCCCCATGCCATCGAACTTGTTACCTATGATATCATGACCAAACCCACTGTAGCAGTAAGGGTCATCACGATACCGCTCATCGGCCCAATGGTTAGTGAGGTTTACACCACAATGATAGGTTGCCGCATAATTGCAGTTATTAATGTAATTGTCTTGAACGAGGTTATCGTAACCATCGAGAATGACGCCTGAACCGGCGCTGGGGCCGATTACGCACTCTTTGATTGTGTTCTTTGTACCCGAGATGTAAATACCCTTGGACCCATCGGTGAAATCCATGCCGTAATTCCCGGCCATGTAAGATCCATCGGTTCTGTCGTCGAGCCATTCAAAATGCGAGAGATACTTGAATTCACATCGCTCAACTACGCAGTGCTCGCTGTTTTCCATACGAAGAGACGTGCCGACAAACCGAATACCTTTAACGCGAACGTACTCTTTTCCTGCTAAATCCATACCCAGGATACGGGTTTTCACCTCCACCTCATGATTATCGGGATCATCACCATCGGGAGTCCACAGGTACAACGACCCGTCCTCTTCCCAATAGTATTCCTGAGGTGCATCCAGAAGCTCAAGTTTGTAGGAGATGAACGCTGAACCTTTTTTGGCGGTTCCGTATCGAGGACAGTTTTCAAATGGACAGCCCTCTCCCTGACGATTCATCGTGAATACCGCGCCGTTGCCGTTGCCGGTTGCATCGTTTGATTTGATTTCTCCTCGCACGAAATAGTACCAGCCTCCGGCCGACTGAAAATATGCCCCCTTGAAAAAATCTTGATCCTGGTTTAAAAGACAGGCCGGCTCTCCTTGTGCAAACCCACCACCGTTATCCAGAGTCAAAACCTGTTGGAATTCGGTTGCCTGATCCTGACCGCCAACCTTCTCGCCATAGGCATCGATACAGGCAAACGTGGGAACTAAAAGGGGATGCACCGGGTCCCATTGCCTGTCTACATGGCAGATGTGACACTTGTAATGAGGAGTGTGAACAGGTTCATAGTTGCACGGCTGATTGACATTTGGGCACCGAGCCACCCACATCATCTCGCCATCCACAAAAAGCTGGTTGAAATAACGTCGGAACGGCTTCGCTTTCGTTGTTTTGTAAATCGAGCCCTGGTGCTGTTCCCATCCCGTAACCGGGTCGGCGCCACTTATGTAGACTTCCTCACCGGGTGCTGCCTCGAAAGAAATTTCCGCTCCAGGTGCTCCAGTGTACCACGGACGAACCGTCTCGCGGTATATCCCTTGGTGGATAATGCATTTATCTCCGGGCTTCAGAAGTGTTGCGGCCTTTTGTATTGTCTTGAAGGGTGTATCGGCCGATTCGCCTGAATACACCTCATCGTCACCATTTATCGCGTCGACATGGTAGGTTTTGCGCTCACTACTTGCCGGCACGCTGACTTTGCCGATGAATGCAAACCTGTCCAAATTGCCGGTCGGCTCCGAAGATGTCTTCACCACTATGTAGAGATCGTGAAGACCCGAGACATTGCTGATTGGCACCTTGATTTCAGATAGTCTTCCCGCCCCTTCGGTGAAATCTACCGTTGCAATTTTGGTCCCGGTTCTGCTGTCGAGCCGAAACTCAATGCTCCAATCGGTACGCTCCTCGCGGGTATAGTAAACCGCAACCGAGTCCAGCTCACCATCGAGAAAATGGAAGTTCTCGAACTTGATCCACGAACCGTCGTGAAGATTACTGAGTTTTGCCAGACGCCGGTCCAGCGCAACATCAGAAGATGCTTCGGTGTAGTCTTCAGCCTCATACATCATGGTGATTGGCGATGACTGCTGTGCAATTGCTGCCACAACAAAGAAAAGCGTAACAGAGATGGCAACAGATATTCTGTGAAGCCTTGGGACGATGCGCATTCTGAGCCCTTTCACTTAATTAAGCCTTTAACTATTTATTTTCAATTATACCTCAATTACCTTTTGCTGGCAATGTACTGACTTTGGATTAGTTCGAGTGGCGTTTTGAAAGCCTGAGAACTGCAAGCTATGCAACTTGGTACGACGGACAAAGGACCTTTTCAGGGGTAATCCGGGTGAACCCGAAAGGTGATTAGTGCTGAATACGCATCACCTCACCAAAGAG
>JBEPYC010000352.1:0-690 GCA_041641555.1 Chitinivibrionales bacterium
GGCGCTACTTTTTGCCCTCGGTCCCAATACCCCTGTCCATCGGATAGCCTACCACCTTCTGCCGGCGATTAAAACATTGCGTGCTCCGAGCATGATGTACATATGGGTGTACTTTCCAGCATTCGTGCTGGCTGCATTCGCACTGCAACGGCTGCTTCGGTTCGACTGGCACAACGAGCCGGCGGTGCGAAAACGCCTCATCATCTACGCGTCGATCACCGGCGGCCTCGCTCTGGTTTTTGCACTGGGAGCCGAAGGCATCGCGAACTTCTGGTATAACTCAATCCTTCCGGCACACCACCAAACCGATCGCAACTACCAGGCTTTCATGCACCAGATGCCCAAATTGAAACTGGGTGCATTTCTGACGTTTCTCTGGGTTGGTGTATTCTATGGTTTGGTTTTTCTCAAATCCAGCGGAAAAATCGGGAAGAAAGCATTTCTTCTGCTTCTGCTTGCAGTTCTCAGTATTGATCTGGTGCGCATTTCGTATCCGTTTTTCACACAAGCACTCCGCCCGCACACGTTCTTCAGCAAACAGGAAAAATTCGAGGAATCCATTGCCACATACCTGAACAGCCGGGATTCCACCCAATTTCGCGTCTATTCAATGCTGGGTGATCAGAAACAATACATTCCCGGCCTCGAAATGGTGTATGTCTTCGATGACTTTACCGATCAGCAGTACCA
>JBEPYC010000352.1:700-4679 GCA_041641555.1 Chitinivibrionales bacterium
GTACCATGCTCTCATCGAATATCTTCGCGGGTCACTCCAGAGGCTTGGGAATCAGACGAGTTCCGGCCTGGCAGCCAATCGGTTCATAAATACACTCAGCTTTTTGAATGCCAAATACGTTCTGACCAACTTTGCATTTCCTATTCCGTCACTTACGGAAATGATCAATTCGGGCGGGTTTCGAATTTATCGCAACAACGATGTTTTCCCGCGCGCATACCTGGCTGGCCCCCCTCAGGCGGTACCGGATCAGGAGCAGGCGCTCAAGAAGAAACTCGATAATGAACAATTAACTCCAGACTTTGCCCTTGTTGATGAGAGCATTGCGGCCAGTTACACGGAGACGTCTCTTCCTGATACCTCTTTAAAAAACGACGTTTCGATCGTACAATTTGATAACAGATCCGGGCACTACATTTTCGAAGTAAAAAGCCGTCGGTCTCAGGTGCTGGTGGTCGCCGATAACCACACCCCGGGATGGAGCGCAACAGTCGATAGCGAACCGGCGGAAGTGTTTCGGGTCAATTATGCCTGGAAAGGTGTGCTTGTGCCCGAAGGCACATCGCGAGTGCAAATGACCTATGCATCACCTTTTGCCGAGAAATGGCGAACCGTCACTCTTTTCACGACGATTCTATTTGGTCTTTTTACTCTCGGAGCAGTCGCATGGCATCTGAAAAAGAGAACATCGCCACATTCAGGAGACGAAAAAACAGCCGCTTAGGCCTACGCTGGTTGGCGTACCTGTACATCGCTGGGACCCTGCTTCTTTTCGGTTCATGCCGTGACGACCAGATGGCAAGCTCGGGAGAGGATGCACTGCAATATGGAGTCACGGACTCTTCCGGTAGTTCTTCACCGGTGATCGTTCATGGCCTTGAAGATACTCTCGAGGTCATGGAGCGTCTTCTCCAGCTCCAGAGGGAGCTTCGCACGAACGGAAGCAACCGCGTCTTGGCAGAAAAACTCAAATCCCTTTCATTCGACACAACCAGCGGGTGTTTTCTCACCGTGGGAAAAGGAACGATCAACCCCAACCACCCGGCTTCGGCTCAAGCTGCGGGAAGGAAGCTCGCGGCCGGATATGACGGCAAGCGGTGGGCGGTCTACCTGAAAGCCTGGCACACAGGAAACTGGGTACCCTTCGGCGATCCTGTCAAAGGTGAAGTGGTCTACAGCAAGATCCTCCACGAAACGCTATCCAGAGATACCCTCTACCAGCTTCTGCTCGTTCCCGTCGGAAGTATCGTTGTCAGGGATCTCCCCTGAGCCCATTTTCAGCTCACGATTACGATTTCAGCAGCTCCGAGCTGGATTTTCTCTGGAAGATCTTGCCAGGTTGAAGGTGATTCGAAAGGCCGGTTGAGTTTTCCATTGGTTTTTCCAGATTTCGGAAACTCCTCTATCGAGACTTCACGGTCCTGAGACCAGTCCTTGTTGATCAGCAGCATGACAGCATCGTCTGCGCCGGTCTTCTGCAAAAACAGGATATCGCTTCCGTATTCCGACAGGCTCTCCCACTGCCCTTCGCACCTGAAAACCTCTCGTGACCGCTTCAACGCATTTACCTCTTCGATCCAGGAGATGAGATTCCACTGAGGATCATCGACATCCTCCGGCGATCCCTCTACGACATGCATGGCGCTTGTGGCACCGAATTCATAGCCCATCGGCATGAGAAGACCTTCGGAAAAGACCGCCGCAAGCACGTAGCGATTCTTCTGCATGGGCAACGTACCCGGCTCCTCGGCAGCTAACCGCGGTGTGTCATGCGACTCCGGAAACGCGATCGATGGAGCTACTTTTTGGAATGTCTCATGCTGCTCGATACACCAGGGCTTATCGAAATTCCAATATTTTGAGGAGTTAAAAAGATAGTCAAACCCCGAACCTTTCAAAGCAAGCGTTTCTTCCGGGGTGCAGCCAAGCGTCTCTGCGGCAAAGAGAGCCTCGGAAGACCGTTTTTTTGCATTTTTGATCAGACGTTTCCACAATCCGGCCGGAACCTGGTAGGCGGCATCACACCGAAACCCTTCGATTCCCTTGTCCTGGAAAAAGCCGACAAGATCATCCCAGTACCCCCAGAGGGCTTCCTTTTCCCGACTGTGCGCGTTGTTGATCGTAGCCAGATCACCCCATACGGTTATATTACTCGGATCGTCGGGATCCACGGCAAACGGGCTCACGACTTTACCCTTCTTATCTCGCTTGTACCACTTTGGATGCTGCTCCACCAGAACCGAATCAAATGCGGTGTGGTTGACTACGAGATCCATCATCACTCCGATTCCCTCTTTTCTGCAGGCTTCGACAAAGCGCTCCAGGGGAGACCAATCCGATGGATCACTTCCGGGAGGAAGAAACAGCGGGTTGAGCTTGTAATAGTCTTTTACTGCATAGAGGCTTCCGGAAAAACCAGTTTCGTGGAAAGGATTCACGAAAATCCAGTTGAAACCCATCTGCTTTGCCCGGTCGAGTCCTTCGGACCACTGATCTATGGAAGCAAAATGACGAGGAAAAAGGTTGTAGATTATTGGCGGAGTAAGAGGAAGGTTCACAAATGACCACCTATGATAATGTTATCGATAAGACGGGTTGATGATTGAACTGTGCGACACGCTACCGCGCACAGGGTCGGTGTTTCGACCTGATCAGCCGATTTCAGCGTACCTGCGGTGACTACCTCGACATATTCGACCTTGAGAAGCGGAACCGATGAAAGCCGTTCTGTTATCGCCGATTTGAGCTTTGGCCCCGATCGCTCCCCTTTTTCGTACTTTTCCCGTGCATCGCGGAGAGCACCGAAAATCGAAGGTGCCTGCGCACGCTCTTCTTCGGTCAGGTACACGTTCCGGGAACTCATGGCGAGGCCGTCAGGTTCCCGAACGACAGGTGCAATCAAGAGTTTTGTGGGAATGTTCAAATCCTCGACCATCCGTTTAAGCACGATTGCCTGCTGCGCGTCTTTCTGGCCAAAAACAGCCAGGACAGGACGAACGATATTCAAGAGTTTGAGAACAACGGTTGTCACTCCACGAAAATGACCGGGTCGGCCGGCACCACACAAGCCCTCCGTCAGGCCCTCAACGTGTGCAAATGTGCGAAATCCTTCCGGGTACATTTCTTCGGATCGCGGGGCAAAGACGATATCGCCACCCAATCCTTCTACGGCAGCGCAGTCCTTGTCGAATGTACGTGGGTATTTCGCGAAATCTTCATTCGGACCAAACTGTGTTGGATTAACAAAAATGCTAACAACTACGATATCACAAACATCACGGCATTTGCGGATCAGGGAAAAGTGCCCCTCATGAAGCGCTCCCATCGTGGGCACCAGTCCGATTCTTTGACGATTCTGGCCCTGCATGATCGAACGATTCTGCATGTCTTTTATAGAACTGATAATTTCCATAGGTCATTACGCGGGAGGGTTGTCCAGACGGAGCTCCGGATGAGCCTGAGAAGCACTTTCTTTTTCAATTCGAATCCGGTCTGCGGTTCTCATCGGCTGAAAGAAGGTCACTCCGGGCTTTACCTGCCCTATCTGTTTTATGATTTCATCGAGGTCGAGCGCAGAATGCACAAAATCGATTTCGGAGGTATTTATAACCAGTACGGGCGAATCTGTGTAATGGAAAAAGAACTGATTGTAGGCTTTATTGATTGTTTCCAGATACTCGGGATCCATGTTGCCTTCAAATGTGCGGCCCCGTACATTGATTCGCCTGAGGAGTACATCGGTGGATGCCTGCAGATAAATCACCAGATCCGGTTTGGGAACGTTGCGCTGAAGCACGGTTGCTACATTGTCATACAACGCAAGTTCATCTTCATCAAGATTTATCGCGGCGAAAATCCGGTCTTTTGCAAACATGTAATCCGAAACCGTTGCACAATGGAACAAATCCTGCTGCACCATTTCATCGGAAAGCTGTCGATATCTTGAAAGCAGAAACCATAATTGTGTCTGGAATGCATT
>JBEPYC010000353.1:0-4658 GCA_041641555.1 Chitinivibrionales bacterium
CCCGGTCATACATACAGTCTGATAACGTTTCGACATCACGGTCCGGAAAGCTCGGCGATAAGGATACCAACGCCAAAAAGAACAAAAACCGAAAGCACGACCAGGCGAACGGCTACGCTTTGATCTTTGATACTCCTTTGCCCTTCTACGGCTTCATGCTGCGGTTGCTCACCGCGGGATGTACTCGCATCCATCTCCTCTTCATCTTTTTGCGGAGGTTCAACCGGCGTTAGGTTGACCTGAATCGTATCACTGCGCTCCTCGGCAAGCTCGACGGATCGGGTGACGACGCCATACCCCTCCAGCGCCACGGCGATTTCGTAGGTTCCCGGTTTCAGCTTGCAGCTGGAAAACGGGGTCGTACCAATTCTCTTTTTCTTCATGATAACGGTAGCGTTTTCCGGCTCACTCTCAACGACCAGACAGGCCGGGGCAAGAAGATCGAAGGAATAATCGGCAGTTCGCCCTTCCGGAATGCGGATGCGCGCCTTTTTCAGAAAAAATCCGGGTTTGCGAAGCTGGACCGCATGTTCCCCGGGCTCCACCTCTGATAGTTCTACCGGGGTCGTCCCGACATTTTTTCCATCGAAAACAAGCACGGCTCCCTCGGGAACACTTGTGATTTTCACGAGACCATCGCCGGAAGTCCCCACCGTATCGGATTCTTCGGCGAGCGTGTCACTTTCAACCACGGTATCACCCGGAGCTCCGGCTTCGGTTTCGGTGTCTTCCGCCAATGGGCTGCTCTCCTGTTCCGACTCACTCCCGGCAGTGTCACCAGCAGGCAGGCTGTCGGGCATTTCGGAAACAGTCGTATCCCCGGCAGGCTGTTGGACAGATTCCTGAGCCTGAACACCAGATACAGCCATTACAATAGTTACAAAAACCAGATGCAGAAGAGATCGTTTCATGCCGTTACCCTTGTTCCAGTGAAGCTTCATTTGATTTCCCGGGGTGGTATGTTCAAAATACGACAACGTCGCACCCAAGCAAAAGGGGCATATACACCGCACAGAGCCGTACCAGTCACGCAATTGTACGAGATATCGTTGTATGGCCTCCGATGCAATAGTATTTTGTATGTCGTTGTCGCGGCAGAACATAGGCCATGAAGCCCAGTCGGGGTTCGCACGGAGTTCATCTCCGAGCAGCTCGCAGGCTGTTTCACGTATACGGGCGACATTGATCAACCACTGCCGGGGTCACATGGCACACAAACTTCTGCATCTTACCAGAGCGAGCTACATACCATCAGCAATAGACTGTCCACTAACCACTAAGAAATGTATCTATTCCATCCGCACCACGGCCTGATCTCAGAATTCGTGAAAATCCGCATCAGAACAGGTGTGGCAATCATTTAGATTTGAAATCACACCAAATGCCTGCAGATATTGAAATTGTAGATTGGGCAAAAGCATTTTCGAAACAGGAGGAGTTCGGCCATCCCGCCGAAAAGATTTGTGGATTCAGCCGGCAAGGCACTCGATGTGGGTGCACGAGCGTTTCTCAGCTGCAATCCATTGCAAAAGCACAAAAAATACCAGGTCACACCATTACCAAACACTAACTTGTAGGGGGAACGCGATGCCTGTCCGTTTTCCGTCTCTCGTTCTGAGAGCCGCCATTACTGCCATTCTACTTCTAGTAGTAACATCTTTTGCCAACGAGAAGATTCGCTCGCTGGTCTCCGAGGGCAAATACAAGGAAGCCCTCCAGCTTGCCGAAGAGAAAGTTCCTTCGGCTGAACGCGACGTCCAGACATGGATACTTATCGGACAAGCCCACCAGGGTCTGAATGCATCCGAGGCCGCCGAGAAAGCCTTCGAAGCGGCACAAAAGGTAAACCCCAGCGACCCCGAGGTATACCTGGCTCTCGGGCAGTTCAAGCAGGCACAAAAGCAGTACAAGGAAGCTATCAAGCATTTCCAGAAGAGCTATATCCTCGACCGCACCGCCGCGGCAGCCGAGGGCATTGCAATCTGTGCCACCGAACTCAAGGATATGGATAAGGCCCGTGATGCCGCCGAATCGGCAGTCAAACTCGATCCCAAAGTGCTCGAGTCCCGCCTGATTCTGGCCGACATCTATCTTGGCAAGAAAAACTTCGATGATGCCGCCAAACAGCTCGAAGTCATCTGCAGCAAAAAACCCAAAGAGGTGAAATACTGGAAACAGCTCGCTCTGTGTTACGACAAAACCAACGATGCCGACAACCTGGCCAGAGCCGATGCAAAAATTGTCAAACTCGACAAAAAGAACATCAATTCGCGACGCCGTCTGGCCGAGTACACGCTCGCGAAAAAAGACACCACCACTTCGTTTGAGCTCTTGAAAGAACTCGCCGTACTCACCCCCAAAGACGCCAAAGTATTCAAGCTCCTTTATCAGATCTCCGCCAATCAGGGCCAGAGCAAAGGTGCAATTCTGTATCTCAAGAATTTCCTTGCCCTTGATTCGACCGTAGCCGGTTCACACCGCGCTCTGGCCGATCTGCTTTATGAACAGAAGGAATACGACGAAGCGCTGCAGGCATACCGCAAAGCGCTCCAACTCGATCCGAAACTCAAAGGCTTTTACAAACGCTACGAAACCATCGTCCTGAAAAAGAATCTCGAAGACGAAGCCGTGAAGGTTATTCGCGGCGCCATCCAAGCCGGTGAAGCCGATGCGAAATCCTACATCGCTCTTGGAAGGATCCTGAAAAAGAAAAAGGATTACCCCGGAGCCATAAAGGCATTCAAAGAAGCCCTGAAAACAGAGACGAAGAATGTCAAGGTGCTGACCGCCCTTGGGGAGTCCCAGGCAGAAAACGGGGATATCGCCGGTGCAATCGTTACCTATGAACAGGTGATTCTCATGAACCCCAAGGCAGTCGAAGAGATCAAGGTCCTTGGGGATCTTCAGATGAAAAACGAGAAGACGAAAAATGCGATATCGTCGTATAAGAAGTACCTCAAGAAAAAGCCCAGCGATGAAAAGATCGCACGCACCGTGGGTCTCTATGAATTCGATCAGGAGAATTTTGGCGAAGCGATCAAGTATCTCACGATGGTCAAGGACCCGAAAAATCAGAATCAAAAGTATCTGATCGCTCTGGGTAAATCTTACTTCGAGACCAAAGACTACAAAAACGCATCGGTACAGCTTGCCAAGGCACGCACCACCAAGCCGACCGGCAAAACGCTGCAGAGCGTACTGAAACTTCTTGGAGAATCCTACCAGAAGACCGGAAATGCGCAGAAGGCAGCCGATGCCTACGAGGCCTATACTTCACTGCCCGGTGTTCGTGATGCGGATGCGGCGTTCCTCAAGGCATTCCTGCGAGAAAACACCGACATCGCCGCTGCGATTGCCGCGTATCAGGCCAACACCAAAGCCTACCCGAAAGACCACCGGAACTTTCAGCGCCTTGGGATGATCTACTCCGAAGACGAAAAATCGTTGAAAAAATCAGCCCGCATGCTCACCTACGCTTCAAAGATCGTCGACACGATTCCCGAAGTCTGGTCGAGACTGGGACTGGTCAGCGGACAACTAAACGATGAAAAAACCGAGCTGATGGCCTACCAGAAACTGCTCAAGCTTCAGCCCGATCATCTTCAGGGCAACAAGCGGGTTGGTATGATCCTTCTCAAGAGCGGGGAAACCACTCAGGCGCTTACGCATCTGGAAACCGCTTTGACCCTGTCGCCCAAAGACAGCGAAATAATGCTGCTTCTGGCAGAGGGATACAATACTACCAAGCGTCCCGAACAGGCAGCCAAACTTCTGGCAAAGGCGAAATCTCTCAAGCCATCGAACGTGGATATTCGGCTTTCACTCATCAGCACCCTGTCCAAGGCCGGCAAAAAAGCCGAGATGGAAAAAGAACGGGACGAGCTGGCCGAACTGGATCGAAAAATTGCCGCCAAAGACAAAAAGGACATCGAGGCCCGTCAACGTCTTGCCAAGTATTACCTCGATCGCAAAATGGAAGACAAAGCCTACGAGGTCCACAAAGCACTGGCAATTCTTACCCCGAAAGAATCGAGTGTCTTCAAAAACCTCTATCACCTCGCGGCCAAAAAGAACCAGAAAAAAGACGCGGTTCTCTATCTCAAGAACTACCTCGTTCTGGATTCAACCGATGCCACCTATCATCGTGCACTCGGTAACCTCCTCTACGAACGCAAGGATTTCGATGGAGCGTTGGAATCGTATCGAACCGCTCTGAAAATCGATCCGAAAATAAAGGGTTTCTACAAGAACTACGAGACGATCGTCTTGAAGAAGAAACTCGAGGACGAAGCAGTCAAAGTTATCAAAGGCGCCATTGCGGCAAAAGAGGCTGATGCCGAATCGTATATCGCCCTGGGTGATATCTACCGTGAGCAGAAGCAGTACGCAAACGCCATCGACATGTACCAGGAAGCCCTCAAGACCGACACCAAGAATGTCGAGGTCATGACTGCGCTTGCCGAGTGCCAGGCTGCAAACGACGACCTCAGTGGGGCAATCGTTACCTACGAACAGGTCGTTCTCATGAATCCGAAAGCAGTCGAAGAGTTCAAAGAGCTCGGCGATCTTCAGATGAAAGTCGGGAAAAAGGATGCGGCGATCGGCTCGTACAAAAAGTACCTCGCCAAGAACCCGAAGAATTCAAAAATCGCCAGCAT
>JBEPYC010000354.1:0-4641 GCA_041641555.1 Chitinivibrionales bacterium
GAATACCATCAGTGTACGAAAACCACCTGCCCCGCTTACGGCAGCTTCAATCCCTACTGCTGGAGCATTGGCGGCTCGGGTGAGAAGATGAGCACGGCCTCAGAAGACGATAGAAGAAGGTCATGCGTTCACTGCACCTGTTTCCGGTCGGTGGGAGTACTCTGGATGGATCGTATAAACCGTCGAACCCCTATTACCAGCGACGATATCACGACTTTGACAGCGGTGATAACGCAGGCTGGAATCATACTGGAAAACTTTCGGATACTCGGGGAACTCGAAAAGACCAACGACAACCTTTCGGATGCCAACCTGAAACTCAAGGAAGTCAACCATGACCTCCAGGTCGCGCAATCCAAGATAAACAACGACCTGACCCAAGCCCGCACGATTCAGCAGGGCCTGCTGCCTCAGGACATTCAAAGCAATGCCGACCTTTCCATGGGAGCCCGGTACATTCCAGCACTGGCGGTGGGCGGGGACTACTACGATGTCTTCGAGATCACCCCAAAGGTGTACGGAATCGTTGTTGCCGATGTCTCCGGGCACGGCATCGCTTCGGCACTGATTATGTCGATGGCAAAAATTCTGCTGAAGACCTACGCGATGAACAAAACTTCGCCGCAGACAACACTCGAAGCGATCAACGAAACGTTCCTCAACGAAATTAAAACCGACAATTTCGTAACCATTTTTTACGGTATCCTCGATACGGAAAATCGTACCTTTACCTATTCTTCGGCCGGTCACTGCCCGGTGCTCTTTATTACCAAGGAAACAAAGGAATGCAGGCATGTCAACGCCGATGGTCTTTTCCTTGGTGTCTTTCCCGACATGATGCTCAAGGAAACGATGCTTCACTACGAACCCGATCAGTATCGCCTGGTGCTGTACACCGATGGACTCACCGAAACACATAATGAAGCCGATGAGATGTTCGACATTTCGCGCCTGGAGAAGATCTCGCTGCAGACTATCCCCCAGTCTCCCCGGGAAACCGTCGAGAGTATTCTCCAATACCACAGGGAATTCACCGGCTCAGGACGTCAGCCCGAAGACGATATCACTCTCCTGGTAATCGACCTCTAAAGTACTCCGGCACTTCGGGATTTCGTGTGGCTTTTCTCCGAGGATAACTTCACTCCCTTTCTCCGGATGCCCGCATGTGTCATGCCGCACCTGAGGAGCCTGCCCCGGACCGTGAAAACCTGGCCCCAACCCTGATCCGGGCG
Source organism: Chitinivibrionales bacterium (assembly GCA_041641555.1). Lineage (GTDB taxonomy): Bacteria > Fibrobacterota > Chitinivibrionia > Chitinivibrionales > WJKA01 > JBEPYC01. Next base: position 1,233 of record JBEPYC010000354.1, read on the forward strand.
GGGCATCCGGGCGCCCATCGCCAATAAGGCGGGGGGACGTCACCCTGGATCCCGGCTCTGGTCGTTGAGCCGGGTCGAAACGGAGGCCGGGGGTGACATACGGGTTCTGAAGAGGACAAGGCTCGAAGTCGGGAAGATGAACCGAGTCTGGGGGAACCCACACAATTGTTGGGAAATCCAGTAATTCAAATAGACAAGTTGGCAATGTCCGTGGTATTGGCCCCATACCCCGGTGGGTAATTGGCAGGAGGTCACTCAGACGCGTACAGAACCCGACCGGGCCTGTGCAATGCGGTGTGGTTTTAGAATGCGAACCGAAACGACACGTTGGCAACAGGCATTACCACGACGGTGTTATACTCGTAGGAAGCTTCAACGGCGAAGTATCTTCCGAAAAGGGCCTCGGTAATTGCATCGACCCCGAGACCGAACGTGAATTTCCATCCGCCATCCAGCTCTGACTGAATTTCTTTTTCGATACCGACCCGTGCATTTACTACCTGAAAAAGTTCCTGTTCAATTCCGCCGGCCATTCCCCACACCTGATCGACATACAGGGGAATGCGACCATTGGCATAGAGCCGCGTGGTATAGCCAGCCTTGAACAGACCGCCCATGTTCAGGGTAGCCGGATGCATTTCGGTGTATTTGTAACCCCACATAGTATTGCTCTCGCGCTCGAAAGCCAGCAGATCGCGGACCACCAGACCGTAGCGGATCTGTTCGGAAAGCTCCCACAGCATACCGACATCAAACCCAAGGCCAAAGGAGCCACCCTCCGCGGTAGCCGTCTCATCGACTGCATTGACGGTCTTGGTATGGATTTTTACCGATCCGCCAATCGAGATGGGACGCAGAAACGGCAACAGCTGGTTGAACTTGTACGATGCGGCCGAAACGAAAAACATATCGTTCTGAAGTTCATCCCCGGAATAGTAAAAAACCTGTCCATACCCGATCTCGCGCGTTGCCTTATTAACATACGAGACGGCAAGATTATTCAGCATGAAAAAACGTGACTGATACCCCAGCGCAACTTCCCGACTGCTAATCCACGACATTCCAGCAGGGTTGTACATGACCCCGTAAGCATCATCGGCGGCGGCCACGTAAGCATTCGCCAGTCCCGCGGGCCGGCCGAACATCGGAATGTGATAGACACTCGAAAGCATTCCCGACATTTCCTGCTCACGGTATTCATCGATCCACACGGGATCATTTGACTGACCCCGAAAGCTGCCGTTTACCAGAGACCAAATCAGACCGGCACCAAGACAGATACTGCTGGAGTAAAGCCATTCCTTCTCGTTGTGAATTTCCGGTCCATAATACTCCCCCACTTCGATACCAAGGTCTTTGTCGGTACGCCCATGCAGCTTATCCACTGCAACAGCCAGAAGATCCTTCGGATCGGTGCCGGGTTCACTGGCAACACTCACGCGCTCGATCACCTGTTTACTTTGCACATCGATCAGCTCGAGCATAACGCCGTAGGTCTTGTCGTTTCGATCCATCGACCCGTATATCATTCTGTCCATACCGGTGGTTCGACCGACATCCCGCACGCACCGCGGATCACGACACCAATTCGGAAACGTGATCTTCAGTTGCTCATAAATATCCCGTATTGCGGTCTGTGAGAACACCTCATAGAACCCGATGTTTCGCACGAGCTCGATCAGCTCCTGTGACATGGCAGCGCGAAAATTCCCGTCGGCCCCTTCGGTGCTTAAATCCAGAACACCGACTTTAATACGCGATTCATCGGCCGCATTGACCATACCAGTAGCCAATGTCACCGCCATGCACAGAAGTATCCCACGAACAATCCAGCCGTTCAAAACTCTCACGGTTTCCTCCGCTGTATTTATTTCATCAAAATGACCGGCTTAATTTCCCGAGTTTTCTTTTCGCTCATATTTGTGATAGTAAGGATAACGAAGTACCGGCCATTTCGGCACATCCGCCTCCCTGCCGATTCACCATCGGCGACCCACTCCTGGATCGAAACCTCACCATCGGTGGTTTTGCCGTTCCACCAGACGCTATGCTGACCCTGTTGGAGGCCCTTCCCATAGACTGCCCATACGACATCGCCAAGAACGTTGTAAACCCGAATCTCGACATCTTCAACCTGCTCCTTCAGCTCAAATGAGATCCGTGTTCCTCCGGTAGACCGGGTCGGATCTACTTTCACCGGAGCAATATACGGACTGAACGGGTTGGGGCGGATCTGAAGTTCCTGCACACTTCTCTTGGGCCCCAGCATGACGGCATAGCGAGAGAAATGGCTGACCGAAGCCGTGATGATGGTGTCGGAATCGCTGACAGAAACGGTAGAGTTCTTGAGCAGCTTCCAGATGAGGCTATCGGGATTCCAGTACCCGATGACAAAATTCCCATTCTCATCAGCCGCCCGACTGCCGTAACCTTCAGGGATATCAAGTGTCAAACGAATACTATCCTCCGGCGTGACCGAGAAGGTCACTCCGTTTACTTCGTTGATATCGTAGGCATTTCCCACCATGTGAAAGGATGAGTCGCCTTTGAGTTCGAGAGGATTCGTCAGCACCGGCGTGATTAGTTCGAACAGTGCGGTTTCTTCTTCGCCAATAACTTCCGGGGGAAACACGATCCGGCACCCCGTGCGGCTTTGAATCGTATCGGTAGATGACGAGTGAGTCAGGATATGACGCACCATCAGACCCGACATGCTTGGGTTCTTCTGGTCAGGCCGGTATTCCGCCTTCACCTCTCCCGCGTTTGCGTGAATTCTGGCGTATCCGGCATACGATGGTGCAGGGGTAAAGACACCATTCTCATCCATTTCACCGGCTCCCGCAGGCTCCACAACCCAAAGGGGTGAAATGGAAAGTCTTGATCCGCTGCTGTCAAAACCTGTAGCGGAGAATTCGGCACGATCACCGGGGGATGTCGTAATCGGGTTGGGATCACCGGCGTCGGTTCGCCTGATTGCGATGCTGTCCAAAGCCTGGTTCGATACGGTAAAATTTACCACCGCAAACGAATCGACTCCCGGGCGAACCAGGTTACCATCTATTGTGGCAATCAGCCTGACCGGCCCGGCCGTTTCATCTTCCGTGCCCGTTTCAACCACCACACTCATTCCTTTCGCATCTCCCCGCAACCGGGACTTCTCGGCATTCTCCAGGGTCCAGACTATCGCCATGGAATCCAGGTCGGTTTTCGGGTAGAACGCAGAGCTGTAATAGCTGTTCAACCGAAACCGCATCTGGTAATCGACCGGCAATCGAAGCGTATCGTCCCCCGAACCCGGTGTAATAACCATTTTGCTGATTTTGCGGCTCGGTTCCACATACGATCGAAAACTTTCTCCGGAATACCCGTATATATCCGTTCCGGCATAAGCTTCGAAATAGTAAACCAG
>JBEPYC010000355.1:0-4637 GCA_041641555.1 Chitinivibrionales bacterium
CAGAATACATCCGCGTGCACAATCGCGTGAAAAAGGCAGTGAAAACCTTGGGTACTTGAGAGGAAGTTTTCAGCTGTTTGTTGATCGACTCGTGGAGGGCCTCCGGAAAAAGGGGGTAAAAGTGCACGCGGGATTGTCGGTGCTTGAGATTCGCGAAGGGGTGAAACCGGAAGTAGTAACCAGTGAAGGAACTTATGCATTCGATCGGGTAGTGTGGACTGCACCCACAGAGTCGATCCCTCTGCAACTGAGGACCATTTCCGGCGGCGTACGAAAGCTTGTCGAGAGTCATCATTCCATGGCGGTAACATGCCTGGTGGTGGGCTTGAACCGGCCTTTGGGAAGCTATTACTGGACCAATAACACGGACTCTTCTGTGCGTTTCGGTGTGGCAATCGAGCACACGAAGTTTGTACCTGCTGCAGACTACGATGGAAGAAATATTCTCTATTTTGCCAACTATCATCGGCCGGATCATCCGGACTTGCAGAACATCAGCTCGAGAGAGCTTCTCGCTTATTACACCCCGTCAATAAAGAAGCTTTATCCCCAGTTCAGTGAAAAGGACGTTTCTTTTCGTTTGAGGTTTCATGACAAATTCAGTTCTCCACTATACGATATGCACTATCTCGAGAAGAAACCACCGTATTCGGGATGGTTTGAAGGTATCGATATCTGCAATATGTCCCAGGTGTATCCTGAGGACCGAAACATGAATCATTGCATTCGAAACGCCAGAACGTATGTCCGGGAGGTGTTTGCTTCATCCAGGTAGCTTCTATCTCGAAACCTCAGTTTTCCGGGGTACTATAAAAAATGGCCGGCTTCTCAAGGAGAAGTCGGCCATACATGTTTTTGCGCGTTATGCGCTGAGACAGGCACATGCTTCGCAAAGGCTCGAGGTTATCCTCTAACCGAAAAACCCCTTCAAAGCTTTCAGGTCAAGTTCAGGATAAACCGGGTAGCGGTCCAGCAGTTTCTGAGTGCGACCCGACGCGGCTTCCACGACCGAAGGGTCAAGGTCAAAGTTGGCCTTGCTCTGCTTACCGGCATTCGGGCCGGACGCGATCGTGCTGGGTTTGATATTGGAAAGAACCAGCTTGAGTATTGATCCAATCTCTTTCATTTCTTCTTCGCCCATACCAAGTGATGTGACCGCCGGGGTTCCGATTCGCAGGCCACTCGTATACCAGGGGCCATTGGGATCGTACGGAAGAGAGTTACGGTTAAGCGTGATGCCACACTGACGTACGGCGGATTCCGCCTGGCGACCGGTTATTCCAAATGATCGGACGTCGATTAAAAACAGGTGGTTGTCGGTTCCGCCCGTGGCCACCGTCATGCCGCCATCGATGCAGGCCTGGGCCATGGTCGAAGCGTTCTCGACAATCTTCTGAGCGTATCCGCGAAATTCCGGTGTGTTTGCTTCGGTCAGCGCAATTGCCTTCGCTGCCATGACATGGGGGAGCGGGCCGCCAATGACCAGGGGGCATCCCTTGTCCACGTAATCAGCAAACTCGTTGGTGCAAAGCACCATGCCTCCCCGGGGGCCGCGCAGCGTCTTGTGGGTGGTCGTTGTTACCACATGAGCATGCGGCATCGGGTTGTAGTCGCCTTCAAATACGCCTCCGGCAACCAGGCCGGCAAAGTGGGCCATATCAACCATGAAAACTGCACCTACACTGTCAGCAATCTTCCGCATTTTCGCAAAATTGATTTTTCGAGGATATGCACTGTAGCCTGCAAGGAGGATCAGTGGCTTGAGTTCTTTGGCCTGTTTGGCCAGCGCATCATAATCGATCAGTCCGGTTTCGTTGTCTACACCGTAATTGTGGGCATCGAACATCTGTGCCGAGACATTGTGACGATATCCATGGGTGAGATGCCCGCCGGAATAGTAGTCCATTCCAAGGAGTTTCTGATTGCCCAGCTTGTGCCGAAGTTCGTCCCAGTCTTGCTGGGAGAGCTTCGAAGGATTCTTTTCTCCGAGTTTCTCAAGTTCCGGCGTCTGAACCCGTGCGGTCAGGATTGCCCAGTATGCAATCAGATTCGCATCGGCTCCGCTGTGAGGTTGTACGTATGCGTGTTCGCAGCCGAACATTTTGCATGCCTGCTCACAGGCATACGACTCGACCGCATCGACATTCTGACAACCTGCGTAAAACCGATGCTCCGGAAAGCCTTCAGCGTATTTGTCTGTGAGAAGGTTGCCCATAGCCAGCTGTGTCGACAGTGAACAATAGTTTTCGCTGGCGATGAGTTTCAGGCTTGAACGCTGGTCGGTGAGTTCCTGGACGATAGCCGCTGAAATGCTCGGGCTTACCGATGCCACCTGGGAGAGATTGGCGACATATCCCAGCATTCCCGGGCTAATCTGATCCAGATCGGCTGATTTAAGGAAATCTTTGAGTTGCGAGTTCATGTAAGGGGTCCTCCTGTGGTTCGTCTTGCATTCGTCGCCCAGACGCACGACGACGAAACGCAGGCTTCCTGGCGGTTTTTTCCGCCTCTTTGCGCCAGTTGCTTCCAACGAGGTACCAAAATATATGATTTACAGTTCTACCACAGGCTTTCGAAGTAATTGTTGATCCAGGTCGATGCGTCTATGCTGCTCTTTGCGGGATTCACTTTGTTCTATGAAGAGGTAATGTATTTTTTGCCTTCTTTCCATGGGGAATTACTCTATGCCACCAAGAATACTACTGATAAACTGGCGCGATGTGCGCAATCCCGAAGCTGGAGGGGCAGAAACCTACTATCATGAGATTTTCAGGCGCCTGGCTCAATCAGGGGAGTACCAGGTAACGGTCCTCTCGCATTCCTTTCCAGGGTGCTCGTCACGGGAAGCAGTCGATGGTACCCAGGTAGTGCGGATGGGCTCGCGAAGCCTGTTTAATTATCAGATAATGCCATACGTCTCGCGCAATCAGAAGAATTTCGATCTCATAATCGAAGATCTCAACAAATTGCCTTTTCTTACGCCGCTGTACGTCAAAACTCCGAGACTTCACCTTGCGATGCACTTTTTTGGTAGAGCGATTTTCAAGGAAATAGCAGCGCCAATGGCGGCATATGTGTTTCTGATGGAAAAAATGATTCCCCTCGTCTATCGAAGAGAACACTTCGTTGCAATCTCCGAAAGTACAAAATCAGACCTTTGCACGTTCGGCTCGCGTATCGACGTCGTAGAACCGGGAATAGATACGAAATTTTTCTATCCAGCAGCTCCGAAGAGTAAGGAACCCACTCTTTTGTACGTCGGACGGCTCAAGAAATACAAAAACGTACAATTCGTAATAAACTGTATGCCCGGAATTATCAGCCGTGTCCCTGGAGCGAAACTCGTCATTGCCGGATCCGGCGATTTTGAAACATTCCTCAAGCAACGAGTGGAACAATTAGGCCTTTCCGGTTCGGTCGATTTCATCGGGTATGTGACCGAAGAAAAGAAACGGGAACTGCTGAGTCAGGCAACGGTCATGGTGAATCCTTCAATAAAGGAAGGATGGGGCATAACCAACATCGAAGCGAATCTATGTGGAACCGTTTCGGTGTCCAGTAATGTCCACGGTCTGCGGGATTCGGTTCGGAATGGTGACACGGGGCTTCTGTATGAGCCCGAAAACTGTATCGACTACACCGAAAAAGTGACTCGTGTGTTAGGCGATTCCGAATACCGTATTGGTCTTGAACAGAATGCACGGCCATTTGCCGAAAGCTTTTCCTGGGATCGAATTACTCACAGAATGAAAACAGTTCTTCAGAGAGTTTGTTGAGGTCCTCTCTTTCGCATGAAAAAAACAATCGTATTTCTGATAAAACTATTGGTGACAACCCTCGTTCTCGGGTTTGTTATCCACAAACTGGGGTGGCGGGATATCGTCGAGAGCTTCCGGCAGGCTCGTCCGGGATGGCTTGCTGCTGCATTGATTCTTTTCCTTGGAAGTGGGGCACTGGGTGTGCTGCAGTGGGTGCTTCTGCTTCGAAACCGCACAATCGAAGTGTCTTTCTCTAAGGCATTTGTTCTTTACTTTATCGGCATGTTCTTCAATAATTTTATCCTGGGTACTGCTGCGGGCGATGCCGTGCGAGTGACCTATATCCGTCTGCAGAACGGAAAAGGTAAAGCGGGGCTCGCTGCGACATTTCTGGATCGCTTTGCGGGTCTATGGGCCATGCTTGGATTTGCGGTTGCTGGAAGTATCATCCTGTTGCGCCGGGGAATGGTGCAGGGGCTTCCACTTACTACTGCAGTAATATCTCTTTTTGCCACCTTTCTGTTTTTCCTCGGTATCCTGATCTTTTTGATGGCTCCGCCGCTGCAAAAAGTCTTCTTTTCATTCCTCAAATGGATTCCAATTCCCCGAAAAGACGTTATCGAAACACTGGTATCTCAGATGCTGCTTGAAACAAAAGACATCAAACTCATGCTGCAGGTAGCCGGGCTTTCATCGGTCATACAGCTCATGAGAGTAGGGGTTCATCTGCTCTGCGGAGCATCCCTCGGCCTGCTGACCGTACATAATTTCCAGTACTTTTTTATATTTGTGCCGATACTGGCTATCTCGATGATAGCACCGCTACCGTTTGGTGTCCGTGAAGCACTCGGAGGAACCCTTTTTGCGCTGGCCGGTTTC
>JBEPYC010000356.1:0-4632 GCA_041641555.1 Chitinivibrionales bacterium
GATGTAATGTTTGTCCATGAATAAAGGGCGGCTGACGCGTTTTTTCAGCCATTTTTCCTGCAGTTTCGATGAGCGCTCCAATGTCGCGAGGTTTACTTCTACGACGACCAGAAGAAGGTTGATATCGGAGTGTTTTGGATCGAAATCTCCTCCCGCAGCACTGCCATACACGATGGCGGAAACCAGTTCCGTTCCATAGCATTCCTGGTAGTCTGCCGCAGCCTCTTCTGCTATCCGGAGGGGGTTTTCTATGACGGGCATGCGCAAATCCTTTATTGCTGAATGTATGGTTTGTACAAGACTACACCTGCGAGATCACAATTGGTTTCGGCAAGACTCAGAAACTGCGGGATGCACCTCCACCTCCGCTCATCCCTCCACCGAAACCCCCGCCAAATCCACCTCCTCCAAAAGAGCCTCCGAATCCTCCACCGGTACGGAATCCCCCACGTCTTCCCCCGAGAAGGCCGGAAAGAAGCATAGCCATGAGCAGAGACCTGCCAAAGGGAGTGGAGACCATTACAAGAAACACTATCCCGAAGAGGATGATGTGAAGCGGAGAAGCGACGTTGTTTCTTTCGTACTGGGTAGATACTGTTCGGACACCCGGATCACGCAGGGAGATCTGCTTTTCTCGTTCGACTTCCCCGGCAAGTGCCGCGCTCAGCATCAAAAGCCCTGTGCTGTAATCATTCGAACGAAAATGGGTAATGGCGTGCTGGTCGAGCATTCTGCCCGCCTTAGCATCGTTTATGTAGCCTTCCGCACCGTATCCCACCTCTATGCGCACTCTTCTCGGGTCCAGAGACAGCACCACCAGGACGCCTTCGTCACGCCCTCTGGTTCCGATACCCCACTTTTCGTAGAGTTTGCTGGCGAATCCCTCGATGGGTTCATCCCCGATGTTCTCGAACGTAGCCACGACAAGACCGAACTGCGCCTGTTCCCAGAGAGCTTGCGCCAGAAGGTCGATTTTTCGCTCGGTGCGGGTATCGAGAATATTCGCGAAATCGGCGACTGGTCCCGAAGGCTTTCGAGGAAGATCCTGGGCCTGCAGCGATAGAATCGCTGTAAACGATAGTACGAAAAACAGTTTTAAATTACGCAGTCTAAGACTCCTTGGATGGGTATTCACATGCGACTACGTGCATGGTGACCGATCATTGAGATAGTCACCTTTTTTTTGATGCGGCACCGGAAGCCGGAAGGGGGAACACAACAAAATAGTATGGGATGAGAGGGGCAATGCAAGCTCGCCCGATAAGGGCCTGATTTACTTGGCTATATTTGTATACCTTCGTTGCTTCTTTTATTTTGAAGACTTCATTTTCCCTGCGCGGAAAACCACCGATGCTTTGGGTCCATTTTGTCCGGAGTTCGGCCTTTCCTGGTCGAGTCCTGTTCAGAGTAAAAAGATCCGTGGGGCCTTCTGTGCAAATCGACAGTTCTGAACCTTTCAGGGGGTAGGTATGAAGACTTACGACGCCTCAGCTATTCGCAATGTTTGCTTGCTTGCTCATCAGGGAGTTGGTAAAACTTCGTTACTCGAAGCCGCATGCTACACCTCGAAGGGGACCAGCAAACTTGGGAAAGTGGACACCAACACGAGCGTTTTTGACGCCCGCGCCGATGAAAAAGAACGTAAGATGACGATTTCATCCACTGTTGGATTTGTCGAGTGGGAAGACAATAAAATCAACTTTATCGATACTCCAGGGTTTCTTGACCTGGTGGGCGAGGCCAAGGCGGCTGTTCGTGTTGCCGATGCCGCTCTGGTTCTGGTCGATGCGGCCGATGGCGTGCAGGTCGGAACCGAGGTGATGACCCGGTTTCTCGATGAACGCAGTTTGCCCCGGATGTTTCTGGTCAACAAACTCGATAAAGATAATGTCAACTTTGACAAACTCGTTGCCGACCTCAAAGAGACTTTCGGGACATCGGTTGCACCGCTTACCATTCCGATTGGCACCGGTGGTGAATTCAAGGGCATTGTCAACCTGATGGCAGAAGAGGCCTATGAGTACCAGCGGGAAGGCAATGGAATAGGAAAGAAAATTCCTATTCCGGAGGACATGGTTGAAACGGTCGCGAACATGCGTTCGGGGCTCATGGAGGCAATCGCTGAGAGTGACGAAGACCTAATGAATAAATACTTCGAAGCTGGAGAGCTGACCGACGAGGATATGCGCAAAGGTCTTTCTGAGGGTGTTGCTTCCGGTCTGGTTTTTCCTCTTCTCTGCGGTGCCGGTGGCCTCAACATGGGTGTCGATTTCCTACTCGGAACAATAGTCAACCTGTGTCCTTCGGCCGATAAGCGAACCGAAGAAACGGTGATGGAAGGCGAAGAAACGAAAACGATTTCATGCAGTGCCGATGCACCCTCGTGTGCATTTGTTTTCAAGACGATATCCGAAGAGCATCTCGGTGAGATCAATTTTGTGCGGGTATTTGATGGAAAGGTAAACACGGGTGCCGATGTCTCGAACTCACATCGGGGAACGGCCGAGCGAGTCGGTAACATGTACTTTCTGCGTGGGAAAGACCGAATCGATACCAACGTAATACCTTTTGGTGATATCGGCGGCCTTCTCAAGCTGAAGGATACACATACCAACGACACCCTTGTCGATAAATCAGTCAAATACTTTATCCCGCCGGTCGAGTTTCCTGCAGGACTGGTTCGAGTTGCCATTCTGCCCAAGGGAAAAGGCGATGATGAGAAGCTCGGGATTGGTATGACCAAGCTGCATGAGGAAGATCCAACTTTTACGTATCGGTTCATTCCCGATATTCGCCAGTCGATTCTATCGGGAATGGGAGAAATGCATATAGAGATTATTCTGGACGAGCTCAAACGGCGTTTCAAGGTCGAAGTCGAGCGCAAGGCTCCCAAGATTTCCTACCGCGAAACAATCACCAAGCCGGTAAAGTATGTGGAGTACACCCACAAGAAACAGACCGGTGGTGCCGGACAGTATGCACGCGTGTTCATAGATCTCCAACCTCAGGAGCGGGGCAACGGCTATGAGTACGAAGACAAAATCGTAGGTGGAGTAATCGATCAGGTATTTCGCCCCAGTGTGGACAAGGGTATCCGGGCAAAAATGGAAGAAGGCATTCTCGCCGGCTATCCGATCATCGACGTAAAGGTCTCACTGGTCGACGGAAAGACACATCCAGTGGATTCCAAGGATGTGGCATTTCAAATCGCCGGACGTGAGGTGTTCAAAAAGGCTTTCGAGATGGCTTCGCCTATTCTCTTGGAGCCGATAGCCGAACTCAAGGTAACTGTTCCCGACGATCACACGGGTGATGTGATGGGGGACCTCTCTTCCCGACGAGGACGCATAAGCGGCATGGAGCCACAGGGCAAGTACCAGACCATCAATGCAAAGGTCCCCGAGAGCGAAGTGCTCAATTATTCACAGGAGTTGCGCGCACTCACTCAAGGACGCGGTTTCTTCACGAAAGAATTTTCGCACTACGAGTCCGTGCCACCTAATGTCGCTACAAAAGTAATCGAACAACACAAACAGGAGCAGGAAGAGGTTGCAGAATAAAGACGGTTCGGTTAAACGCCTGAAGACGGTTGAGTGGGTCGATGATCGCCTTCGCATGATTGATCAGACCATACTACCGGAAAAACTTGTCTACCTCGATATAGACAACATCAAAGACGTTTATTTTGCGATTAAGGAACTCAAGGTCCGCGGGGCGCCCGCCATCGGGATTGCTGCCGGGTTCGGGCTGTATATCGGTGTATCGGACTTTCCGTCTGATCGTACCAATACCGATTTCGTGGCTTACGTAGATAAAAACTGCAGGTACCTGGCTTCGGCCCGCCCTACAGCGGTCAATCTTTTCTGGGCACTCGAACGGGTCCGTCGACGAGCGCACGCGATGTCGGCGGAGCACAATATCTCCTCGATAAAAGCAGCGATGCTCGATGAAGCGAAGGCGATTCTGGCCGAGGATCGGGCGACCTGCCGTGCGATCGGTGAGCATGGGTTCGAGGTATTCAAGGATTTCTCTTCGGTGCTCACTCATTGTAATGCCGGCGGATTAGCTACCTCCGAGTACGGCACGGCCCTGGCCCCGATATATGTGGCGGCCGAAAAGGGAAAATTGATTCGGGTGTATTCCGATGAAACGCGACCACTTCTGCAGGGTGCCAGAATTACCACCTTCGAGCTTTCCCAGGCCGGGATTCCGGTAACGCTGATCTGCGACAACATGGCGCCAGTGGTGATGCGTAATGGGCAAATCGATGCGGTCATTGTGGGTGCAGACAGAATCGCGCGCAACGGCGATGTGGCTAACAAAATCGGCACCTACGGCGTGGCTCTTGCAGCCCGGGCACACGAGATTCCATTCTATGTAGCTGCTCCTTTGTCCACGTTCGATCCGGACTGCCCTTCCGGGGAAAAAATCCCTATCGAAGAGCGAGATCCAGAAGAAATCACCTTCGGATTTGGGAGAAAGACCGCTCCTTCTGGTATCGATGTATACAATCCGGCATTTGACGTCACTCCCCATCAGCTGATAACCGGCATCATCACCGAAAAAGGAATCATCGCTCCACCAAACGAAGAACGCGTGGCAGATATGCTTTCCTTATCACAGTGATCAATC
>JBEPYC010000357.1:0-4618 GCA_041641555.1 Chitinivibrionales bacterium
GCTTCGGATCGATGTTTCTCTTTGCCATGTATCTGGTTTCAGCTCGCGGCAATCTCCGGCCGGGCAGGTTGTGGTCGTATATGGTACCGCTCTACACGGCAGGCGGCACCTTTTGTCTGCTCATGAGCCTTGTTTTCACTGAGCCTTTTCGGGCATACAGCACGCGCGATCTTGGGTTCATTGTCGGGCTTGGGCTTATTCCAACGGTTCTGGGTCATTCAATTTTGAACTTTTCCATGCGGGTACTTCGGGGACAGGTCGTTTCTATCGTCAATCTTGGCCAGTTTCTTTTCGCCGGCATACTGGCTTTTGTTTTCCTGGGCGAAATTCCGGAATGGCCCTTTTGGGTTGCTGCAGTGCTGGTGGCAAGTGGGGCAAGTATTGCATTAGGCAGTGAGGCGCTGAAAAATGAAGGATCAGAATAGTCTTTCGCAACGAAAAAAACCGGGTCTCTTCAAGGGCTATACTGCGTTTCCGAAGCTTACTTTGTGAATATACGGTGTCCGGATCCCATCTCTCCGCTTGTCGATGATTTCTCTTTTCACAGGTCCTACCATAGGCTATTTTCATGGTCTCCTCGGGTTGTAGAGGGCAGCTTTGTATAGGAGTAGCTCATTGTCGGTTGCTGCCACTCTGTTTTTTGGGGATAATTCGGGGGTAACAGGATGATATTTGCAGGCGTTATTCGTACTATTGAAAACGTGTGGAGGTCCTGCGTTGTTAGTCTCGGGTACGGCGGTGGCATGGGCAAGGAAGAGGATGCGCAAACCCCGCCAAGACGGTGGTTTCAATGACGAAACGTATATTCCTGTTAGAGAAGAAGCGGGATACACGACACCATTCAGAAAGTATACCTACTATAAGTAACCGTACACATGCAGCAAAGATGGTGTTGATATGAATATGCTCGGAATAGAATCGGTAAGAGCAGATCCGGATCGACTCGATGGACGATTGACTGTTTACGCCAAAATCGATGTTGATCCTGCTGAAATGATGGCAATGAAGCATCCTATTGCTTCGGCCGTTCACAACGGGATGTTGGTCGCCCAGGGTAATTTCAAAGATCAGAGTAATCTTCGCGATTTTCTTCAATCTGAAATGGGATTATCTCTGGAGGAAGGGTTAGAGGAGATCATCGAGCGGCTGGATGGTCTCGAGTCGGCTCTGGACCCTCAAAAGCTTCGTGACAAAATCGAAAATATGCGAGAGTTCGAGGAGTTCATCCCGACGCCCGCAAAGATAGTTCCTTTTCATTCGGAAGAAGAGATTCTTTCGCAGGAAGGGGACGTTTTTTTTGTGGGGACTTTCAAGAATATCGGCAACGCCAATTTGAGCGTTAATTCATTTCCGATCCTGTACCAGGCACGATACCGGGAGCAACAGGTCGATAGGGTCCGTGGAGAGATCGAGCAGCTCATTGCCCAAATCGAAGGAAACAACACGACTCAACCGGAATCAACTTTATCCGCTGAGGATGTTCGGGAGAAGCTTCTCAAGGAGTTTATCCCCGAAATGCTTGACTCTCGGAAGAACGAGAAAGTCTTCCGCGCAGTCGAAGACAGGTTTCGAAAGTTTATGCGCGGCTACAAAGAAGATGGAGATGTAAACGACATCGTTCGTATCATTTCACTTCCCCAGGAGCTTGGGGGATCTCACTTTCGACTTCTCGAGCTTTACGCAAAGAAAATCGGTGAATTGCGTGCAGAGCATTTCGAAGAGGCGAACAAAATCCAAAACGATATAGTTTCAGTGCGACGGGAAATCGGCCTATCCGAATGAATGTAGACTGTTTACGCTCGCGTTTGCGACAAACGTAAATACAGAACGCCTGCTGAATACGTGCACTCCACTGAAATGCAGTCAGTACTGAAGACGTAGATATCGCGGAAGTGGCTCGCGCAACTTCCCTGGAATGGAAATAGATTATGACACACAACGGCGATTCTTCGAGAAGTACGGTGACAGTAGATATCGACCTTCTTCAGAATATTGTCGAAGAGGGGCCCCTGGCCATAGTGGCTACCGACAACGACGGGCGTATACTGTTCACGAACCAGAGCGCGCTCTCGAATTTTGGTGTTGCACGTGAACAGGCCATGAAAATGTCCTTGGATTCATTCTTTGGTGAAGTTGATGTGTGGCGTACGGTTCGCTCGGAGTTGGTCGCCGGAATGCAGGTGCGTGAATCTGTTCGCCTGGAATCCAAGACAGGCAAAGATTTCGACAGCAGAATTCTTGCATTCGGAGTTGTTGAGGAACAGGGTGTTCCGCAGGTATTCGTTTTTCTCATCGAGGATGAGACTTCCGAAATGCAGGAGGCCGAAGAGCAGGCGCGTAAAAACGTAGAGATGGCCAAAGTGAACTCGGAACTCATTCGTTCCAACACTGAGCTCCGACGGCTGGGTGAGCTGAAGTCTTCCTTCCTGAGCATTGCTTCGCACGAGCTGAAAACACCCTTGACATCTATTAAAGGGTACTCGGATATAATCATGGACACTATGCGCGATCGTGTCGATCCTAGTGTTCTTCGTATGGTAGAAAACATCAACCGAGCTGCAAATCGTCTCCACAAGGTCGTCAACAACATTCTCGATGTGACGCGAATAGAGCAGAAACGCTTGCGGCTGCAGCCCGAGCGCGTCGATATCAAGGAGCTTGCGGAAGAAGCTGTAGAGGAACTGGCCGATATGAATGCCAGCAGGCGGATTTCTTTCGACTGCGCCTTTGCGGACGGGCTCCCGATGTTTTATGGGGATAAAGTGCGAATGCAACAGGTGTTCGTGAATCTTTTCAGCAACGCCGCAAAGTTTTCGCCTGACGATTCAGTTATCAAAGTGGAAATCAAGCTTGAAAACCCTGAGACCTTTCACATCTATGTTCGGGATCGTGGAATCGGCATCGATAAGGTTGACCAGAAAAGGATTTTTGATCCCTTCTATGAAGTTGGCGTTGCCACTCGCCATAGCACTCACTCTTCACGATACCTCGGAGGAGGTACCGGTCTGGGTTTGTCTATTGTCCGGGGAATTGTGGAATACCACGGCGGCAAAATATGGGTAGAGAGCCGGGGGACAATCGAGGGAGAATTCCCCGGCAGTGTTTTTCATGTGATTCTGCCGGTAAAAACACTGATAGAAAAGGGGAGAGCCGATGAAGACCGGCTGTTGAATGTGGTTGCCGACGACTCAATGGACCCCGACGATACGCTGGCAATCGTCGAAGAAAAACCCAAGGTTCTTCTTATCGACAGCGATCGGGAGTCGGGGGATGCTGCACGGATGGTGCTGGAAAGCGTTTTCGATGTCATCACGGCACATAGTGGGGAACAGGGGCTTTCTCTGGCATTTCAGGAAAGACCGTCTCTGGTCATTCTCGAATCCAACCTTCCGGGGCTGGACGGCTATCGTGTCTGCCGAATACTCCGGGGCCAGGACGAGACTCGGGACACCCCGGTAGCGTTCCTTTCTGCAAGCATCGCTGAAGAAGAAATCCACGAATGTTTCGCAAGCGGGGCCGATGACTTTATAGTCAAGCCATTTACCAAAAATGAATTGATGGACAAAATCTGGAGAATCCTCATGAAGAAGAAAGAGGATGCGCAGTTCCGCAACGGATAGAAGACTCAGACGGATAGGTAGCTATAAGCAAAGGCGATCTCGTGAGAGACCGCCTTTTTTGTTGAGAACTCTGGGGGCTGGTTTAGCGCGTCTGACGCTCCAGTGTTTCACGATCCACATTCTCCCTGAGGGCTTCGGCAAATGAGCGATCCAGTTTGATAGGATCGCGCTCCCTGTCGTCGGCATCGATAATGTACACCGGGGTGGGGTTGTCGAGGTAACCTATGACCTCCGCATCGTCGAACATATAGGATTTGCTGCCCTGGGCGACTGCGGCAACGAGTCTCTTTTCGACCCAACCCGTCTGGTTGTTGATGCGCACTTTGTAGTGATTCCGCTTTTCCGAGACAACTTCCATGCGGTCGTTGGAACTGGCTGTGGTGATCGGTTCTTCGTAGGTTTCGCGGATTTGATTCTTGTAAACACCTACACCATCCTTCTGCGGCTGTACCCATTTTGGCTTGGCCGTAACTGATCCGGCAGCAAGGAAAACTACCGCTGTGACAGTAAGAAGGGAACTTATGCGCATAAACGCCTCCTTGGTAGATAGAAATCGACTTCTAATACTCAATATATATGGCGAAGGAACTAAACGCAACACCAATAAAGATATTATACCACTGCCGCAGAGTATCGTCAAAGCACTTATTCACCGACTTTTATGGGGAAATGGTTGGCTGAACTGCCGCCGGTTCCAGCAAAAGAAGAGTCACCCGTGAATGCCCAGTAGCGCCGTTCTGTTAATAGATGTGATCCCCGGCCCACGAGCCCAACCGATAACCGATTCAACAGAGTCGGTCAGTTGCAGGGGAGAACCTTGGAACGAAGCTCGGACGGCGTTTTCCCGGGGTAGGCCTCCTATACCGAACGGATTTTTCGGCATAGACACCGCAAGGTTTTCTTCAGCTGAATACCGTACGTGCTGTGAAGAATACTCTTTCCATTCACCTTTTTCCGGGGGCAGCTCGAGTGCGAGTTTGCTTGCGGTGATCGATAGT
>JBEPYC010000358.1:0-3322 GCA_041641555.1 Chitinivibrionales bacterium
TTCGGGCAATGTTGTATTTCATGCCGTAGTCAAAGGCCACGACTTTGTACCGTGATTCACGTTCGGAGGCCGAAGGCTCGATCTCTTCCCATTTATAGGCCTTTTTGCAGGTAACCTCTTTGACCAAATCAACCCCTACAAGCCCCTTCCAGGCACGGGCCTTGTCCACCAGGTCATCGGTATTGATCGAATCTCCCGCGGCAACCACCCCTTTCATTGCACCGGCCACGCGAATGTGGCGAGTCAGGGCCCGGGTATCGATATCGCTGATTCCCACGATTCCGTTCTCTTTAAGGTATGCGGCAAGCGATTTCTGAGAAGTATAATTCGAAGGATACGGACAGTACTCTTTTACTATGAATCCGCTCACCTGAATCCGACCCGATTCAACATCGTATTGGTTGATACCATAGTTGCCGATCAGTGGATACGTCATAGTGACAATCTGTGAAGCATACGAGGGATCGGTGAGAACTTCCTGATAGCCGGTCATGCCGGTATTGAACACTACTTCGCCGACCGATTCTCCGGGAGCTCCAAACGACTCACCTTCGAAAATGGTCCCGTCTTCTAATGCAACATATCCTTTCAAACTGCACTCCTTGTGTTCGTTCACCGTTTTGTCCCACAACCAGGTCTGTGAGTACGAACCGGTCGGGGTTGTTTTTCGATACAGTACGTTCCGTACCAGGCCGAACGCCTATTATAATGAGAAGGTCTCTGCGTACCAGGAAATCGGCCAGATTATCTGCCGACTACGAAAACAGCCTAAAAAAAAGGCTGCCTTTCAGCAGCCAGAAATCAGAAAACACTCCCTCTCGACCGGGAAGAGAAGAGGGAATCCGGCCAATCCATGTCCGGGTATCTTCTCAAGCGCCCTTTTTGTAATACGTTGCTGCACCAGTTTCCGGGTTTGAGATGGGGTGAAATGTATGTTCGGGATACTACCCGATGTCTACTAATACTCAACTAACAATTTCGGTTTTAATATAGGTTATGGGCAGGCAAAAATCACCTGATATTTTAGCCTGATTGCCCCAACAACTCGCAGTGCGATGCAGACCCCGAGAAGGCGATCGATAACAACGAAGGTACCTTTTACGCTCAGTTGCGGGAGAAGGACCCGCAGGAGACTCCCGGTGTACTCAGGAAGCCGGCCGATTACGTCGGTGATGCTCCCGATCTTAGTGCTTACGAGCACGGTGGTGAGTTCTGGACCGCCGGAGCTGACTGGAAAGTAGGGATCTTATAGGCACCGTACCCACGCGCCTCCGCTTGTTCAATGCTTGTGGACGGGTAATCGGCGATGGTATACATCAGGGTGAATCATCACGGCTGGTTGGCCTTTTCTCCACGATGAGAAACGGTCTCCCAGCCTTTTTGTTGCACTGCTGGAAAATGACTATCTTTTTCTGAGGTAGTCATGGAAGGGACTTTCGGCAACAAAGAAAAGAGAAACCATGCCCGATAACATCGTATTCCCCTCAGATTCCGGTATCATCAACGTCCAGGAGTCCTTTAATGTCCGTGGCGATGGAACCACCGATGATACCGAAGCAATTCAGAATGCCATTGAGGAGACCAAGGGCAAAAACGCGACGCTTTTCTTTCCTAAAGGTGTGTACCTTGTCAGTGACCAGATATGTGTCGGTGGAGTGCCCCACAGTCCAGACCGCTTTATGTCGTTTCAGGGCCAGAGTGAATCGGGAGCCGTGATCAAGCTCAAGGACAACTGCCCAAACTTCCAGGATGCTTCCAGACCCCGGATAGTGCTCTCGCTTTACACCAGTGACGCGCATACCGGCGATACCATGCACAATTACGTGCGGAATCTCACTATTGATGTCGGCACCTGTAATCCCGGAGTCGTTGGCCTTCGGTTTATGGCTAACAATAACGGAGCGATGTACAATGTTACCATCAAGAGCAGCGACCCTGCAGGTGCCGGCAAAACCGGGCTCGATCTCCGCCAGAGCCAAATTGGTCCTTGCCTGATAAAGCACGTGACTATAGAGGGATTTGAATGCGGCATCGAAGCAGGGGACAGTTTTGCACTGGTGATGGAGCATATCACCCTGAGAAATCAACGGTTCATTGGATTTCTCAACAATACCGCGCGACTTACCCTGCGCGATTTGAGAAGTTTCAACACCGTCCCTGCGCTTCGCTGTAATCCCGAATCTCACATTACCTGCATCGAAGCTGATCTCAGCGGGGGTTCTGCAGGGCACGCTGCAATCGAATGTGCAACGCGCAAAGCTTTTTTTCGGGACATTATGCAATCTGGGTACCGGGGCGCACTCATTGATGCGAGCAAAGATTGTTTGGAAACAGGATATATCAGAGAGTGGTACGATGGAAAAGCATGTTCGCTTTTTGGCATCGAGCCCGCATCGCTCCGACTGCCCATCGAGGAAACACCCGAGATTCCCTGGGAAACTGATCTGAGCCAGTGGGAAAAGGTCGACAGTGCCGGAGCGGATCACACCGATGCATTGCAAAGCGCTATCGACCGTGCCGCCACCCAGGGGAAAACGACCGTCTATTTCCCCCGGTATCCGTTCGATCCACCGTTTCGGTACCATGTGAGCAGACCGATTCGGGTTCATGGAAGTGTAAACCGGATTATCGGGCTCGAAAACACCGTCGATGTCTCCGATCCGACCGGTGCATTCGAAAATGGAGCGGCACTTTTAACGTTTGAAAACCTTACATCGCCGGCCATTGTCGTGGAGCGGTTTTTTCTGCTTGGCGGTTGGGAGTGCCCGAAATACGTCCACCTCTTTCAGAACACAACCGATAGGGCTGTTGTGATCCGCAACATAATGGAAGCCGGAATTCACCGGAAACCGGGTGGTACGGGAGAGTGGTTTATCGAAGATGTCGCGCCACAGGGCAACCGGATGTCAAAGCTTTTGTTTGGGCCGGGAGAAACCTGCTGGGCACGACAGTTTAACCCCGAATCCCCCGCCGCGGACATGATCACGGTCGATGGCGGCACCATGTGGATTCTCGGGCTTAAGACCGAGGGCCGCTCGAGGCATATCGTGGCAAAAAACGGCGCCAAAGTGGAGCTTCTGGGCGGGGTCAGCTACCAGTCCTGGAAAAACCAGGAACTGGACCCGCCACTGTTTACCGTTATCGACTCCGATGCTTCATTCACCTTTGGTTTGTACCACTACAACCTCCCGTTTGGCACCATTGTCCAGGAAACAGCTGGGGATTGGACCAGGGATCTGCCGCGAACCGCCCTGGAGCACGACCACCTTCCGTTGTATCGAGGTGGTGGGAAGTAACCTCAGCGCAGAGTGCTCAATTTGCA
>JBEPYC010000358.1:3332-4612 GCA_041641555.1 Chitinivibrionales bacterium
CTCTTGGGGTCGGAGGTTCTCTCAGTTGGCATAATGTCCGATTCAGATATCCTGAGTCAGTTGTTATTGGTTTTTCCAATAATGTTTTATAGTCTTCTGTCTGCGCCCGTATAGTTTTCTATAGGGAAAAACCTATACCCACCGCCTCTCATACACACTCACCCCCTTGTACTCCACCAAAACGTCAAAATGCCCCTTCAGCGCCTCCACGTACGGACTCTCCTCCGCGGGTAATCCGTTGATCGTTTCGACGTGTATTCTGGTTCTGGCGTTCTGTTGCCTCTGAAGCATGTGTCGCAGGGGCCCGAGGATTTCTCCCATGTCTGGATCATCCGGTGGTACCTTGAACTGAAGATCTTTGCCGTTGCGGTGGTTTGTGAATACCAGGGTGCTTCCCCGATACACGCAATGGGTCGATTCCACCCGATTGGGCACTTTCCCTTTGAGACTATCGAGACCCAGACCACTGACCGAAACCGGATCGGTTGCATTGAGCCAGAAAATTCCGGATTCCGGATTCCCATGCATGAACAGACTCAGGGCGGAACGCGATGCGAACTGCGGGCCGGGGATCCCTTCAAAGAAGTACCCCGACACCACCTCGCCCGCAAGCTCCATGATTCGAAGTGCCCGGAACAGCTTGGACCACTGAAACGACGGCACCTCGCGGAGAAGGATTTCGCGGAAGAGTATACCATAGCGGTCAAGGAGAATCCGTACCCGTTCTTTCAGCCGCTCCTGGCGATCGAGAATGTCCCCGGTCAGCTCCGGAAGCCGTATCCGATACCAGGAGCCGGTCAGCGGCACTCCCGCTTTCCACCGGCCAAACGATGCCCGCCCGAATCGCCTGCGGCCCACCTGGGGAGCCTGGGGTTCCTGCCGTTGCGGCAGTGCCGCGAATTTTGTCTGGATACCTTTGCGAAGCGCGGCGAATGAGTCGTTTGCAAGACGGGTTTCCCATGTCCATTCCCAGAGCTTTGCGGTAAGCTCTTTGGAAGAAAGCTTTGAGCGGCTCAGAAGCGAAGCAAACTCATATCGGGCGGATTCATCGGGGAAAAACCGGTCGATATTCACATTGGAACCGCTCGGTGGCGGTCCTCCCGGGACCTTCTCTGAACCACCTGCCTGGTCTGATGACTCACCTTCTCCGTCGGGGCTCGAGTTCTCCTCCCGGGCGTTCGCTTTTGTTACGCCACCATCGTTCTCGGATACCAGAAGATCGAGGTCTTCGGGGAAACAGAACGTCACCTGGCGTTCGCCGATTCCTAGCCACCTCAGGT
>JBEPYC010000359.1:0-4605 GCA_041641555.1 Chitinivibrionales bacterium
TGCCGCAACCCTTATTCAGTCGAAAAACTGCACGATGATCGATGCCGTACTCGACGGTGACGGCGGTAGTTCAGGCGACTATTTCGACGGCTACCACAACAGCTTTAAATTCCTGGGACACACCAGCGATTGCATTATCGAAAATGCGCGCATTGTTCGCGGCGTCACCCATGGGTTATCAGCACAGCGCCATGCCAACGGGAATGTCTTTCTCAATTGCGAACTGGCGCCCGATAACACCGATGGGATGAACTCTCGCATCGATCAGCATTCGCAGATTCCGATGGCCAACCTGTACGACAATCTCAAAAACGGTGAAGCCAACGCGTCGGGAGGCAATGCCGGAACCCAGCCGCATTCGGGACCTCTGACGGTGTTCTGGAACTGGCAGTCGGAAATATCCAATGAGCAAACGGTATGGGCCGGCTATGGCGAGTTTCAACTCCAGATGATTCGCCCCGTCTGGGTTGGCTTGACCAGCAGCCGGGGAACCCCAACTATCCAGTTTGCCGGCAATCATGACTTTTACCGGGACGACTCCGTGGTGGTCGAGTCGATCGGTACGCCCGTTGAGCCTCATTCTCTGTACCTGGCCCAGGTACAGGAGCGGGTTGGCCGAAGCAGGGTGGCTGGAGCGTACATTGTCCTAAATGGTCCGACTACCGGTTTCACCGATACCGACTACACATTCACCACGACCGGCTCGGTTGGTTCGGGCCTCTCCTACACCTGGGATATCGACGGAACCGCGAAAAGTGGTGAATCGATTACCCACTCCTTCTCCCAGCCGGGCGAATACGTGGTACGTGTTACGGGCACTACCTCAAACGGACAAAAGTTGACGACACAGAAAACCGTTCGTATCTACGATAACGCCGGGGTGCTAATCGATGCCACCGGTGAAGTGTCGGAATTATACTCCCGCACTCTGGCTAAAAAGGGTGTCATGTGGCAATTTATGCCCCTTGCCGAATTCGGCGACAGTACCATTCCGCACGCCACCGACAACGCGCTGGGTTTCGAGGGTATCCACATTGGCGCATCGATTCGATTTGGTGGTACGTGGTACACCGAAATGCCTGCAACCGGCTTCGATGCATCGTCACCGAAAATCGATCTGACGTTCAGCGAGTCTCTTCGCGACAATAATCGCGAGCATACGGTTCGAATCGCGGCGCGGGATGCCGACGGCACCTGGGCTGTCAGTACCAATGGCGTGAATGCCGGCACGCATTCTTTTGACATCGCGGAGTGGCAAACCCCTGAATCGTGGATGGGGCTTTCTTCTGAGGGTTCGTTTGACAGTAACAATGTAACGGCAATCGGGGTCCTTGCCCACACAAAATCAACCAAATGGGTGGGACTCAGCCATCGGTTTTTGCTCGAATCGTTCAAGCTCAATGCTGGAAAAGCCACGAAAACCGTGGGTGCACTACCAACGTCAATGTTGAGTAGCCTGCCGCGTAAGATTGGCGGTGTGGGAAATGGAGTGGAAGGACTCACTCTGCGGGTAGCTCCTTCGGTTAAGGCAGTCCTACTATTCGATGTCCAGGGAAAACTTGTGCACCGTATTTCGCCCGATGCGAAAACCAGCTATTCGGTTATACGCATACCGGGGTCAGTGATGCAAGATAGAATCTTGTTTGCACGATACCTGTCTCGCTAACTGCACTGCGACAGTAATCCGATTCAACAAAGGGAAAAAGGCAATGAGTCAGATTCGTCACACCCGGAGGAAGATCAGCTCAGGCTGCACATTCTTGTTCGCCCTGGCATGGGTGGCCACGGCTGCTGCCTGGCAGTCCAGTGCGGTCTATTATGGAAGCGATGGCAAGCTGGAATACTGGTCAGATACCGAGGGCAACCGGATTCCGGATTTCAGCCATGCCGGCTACCATGAAGGAGAAAAGAGTATCCCACATGTGCCCGTAAAGAAGACGATCAGTCCCGTAAGCGGCGATAATCGGTCGCATATCCAGTCGGCAATCAACGAAGTCGGTACTATGTCCCCCGATGCCAACGGTCATCGTGGGGCGGTGATGCTCAATCCTGGTACCTACGAACTCACCGGAACTATCACGATATCCAAGAGCGGAGTCGTACTACGTGGAAGCGGTATGGGAACCGACCCTTCGTCCAACACCATTCTCAAGCGAACATCATCGGGCGGTACTGTTGTCGAAGCAGCAGGGAGCGTGAACTGGACCACGGGCGGCGGAGTCGTATCCGGTACTCAGACCGATATCACCACTAACCGAGTACAGGTGGGTGAACGATTATTTACGGTCGCCAATGCTTCGCCGTTTTCCGTCGGTGATAATGTTATCATCCGACACCCGCCAAGCGCCGCCTGGCTGGATGCAATCGATGGAGGCGGAACCGCAGGTGATGCCGGTTGGAACGTCAATGACAAAGAAATGCATATCACGTACAATCGGATTATCGAAGCGATCTCGGGCAACAGCATTGCCGTGAATGCTCCGGTGTTCAACCATCTTGATCGCAGCCTTTCGCAGAGCTTTATCTACAAATACAATCGTACTGGACTTTTGCGCGAAATCGGTCTGGAGAACTTCCGGGTAGACGGAAGCGATGTCGATGAAGCGATCATTGTGCGGGGAGTGGAACACGGTTGGATCGATGGCGTCTCGGTATTGTATTTCGATGAAAGTGGATTTCGGATCGAGGGGTGCACCTACATCACATGCCGCAACAGCGAAGCCACCGAGCCGCGCGGCGAACGCACCGGCGGACATTTTTATAACTTCCGCGTTCAGGAAAGCCAGATGGTGCTGGTGCACGACTGTTTCAGTTCCGAGGCACGGCATGCCTTTATCTGCAACGGCAAGACCCAGGATGCCGGTAACGTGTTTGTGGATTGTCGCGCCGACAAATCCACAACGTTCACCGAAGTGCATCGCCGATGGGGCACGGGGATATTGTTTGACAATATCGTACACACCAACAGCGGCCGCGACCGTAACATCAGTTTTGCGCTCATGAACCGGGGTGACTGGGGCACTGCGCATGGGTGGTCGACGGCCCACAGTGTGCTCTGGAACTGCGATGCAGGCAAGAACTCCTCCGGCGGGTACGCGGAGTGCGTCGTCCAGAAGCCGCCGACCGGTCAGAATTGGGCAATCGGGTGTAAGACAGTAGTCAACGGCGATGGTCCATTCTACAAAGATCTTCCGGGATTTATCGAAGGGACGAATAGCGATGGTCTGGAACCACGTTCGTTATATTACGCCCAGCTTTCCGAGCGCACTGGAAAAACACAAGCTCCGCGCATTGTTACCGATCAGCTCCCGAAAGTATCCGTGGGAAACCCCTACTCGATGCACCTGGTCGCAAGTGGCGGTACAGAGCCTATTGAGTGGTCACTGCTCGATGGAGCGTTACCACCCGGGATCTCGCTCACATCAGGCGGTATCTTGTCGGGTACCTATACCGGTTCGGCAATTTCGTTCTCTCCGGTCATCCAGATCCAGGATGGCAATGGCCAGACTGATACAAAAACATTCACGCTGTCGGTCTATAATTCGCTGTTTTCCGATATTGAAACCTACGGCGATGCCCAGAGCTGGAATGCCTCCCCGGTCACCGCATGGGATGTGGTCGATGAGAGCGGTGATCCGCGGTATGCGATAACGATCGAGCCAACTCCGACCTCCGGAGATGGACTCGGTGCCATCAGTATTATCAAAGATGAATCCTTCGCAGACTTCTCGATGTCCTTCAAGGGAAAATCTACTGCAAGTGGCGCCGCCGACTTTGCCGCGGTGTTCGGGTATCAGGACAAGGACAATTACTACTACGTGATCTTCAATGCTACCGCGGAATACTCCCAGTTCTTCGCGGTTGAAAATGGCACACGATCGCTGATTACAACGATCAATCGGTCCCTGATTCCCGATGCAAACTGGCATGACTACACCGTAGAGCGATCGGCGACATCGATAACCGTATTGATGGATGGTACGGAAGTTCTTTCTACCTCAGATGATCGATTTGGGAGTGGAAAGATTGGGCTGGGAGCTTACAACGATCCGGCAATGTTCGATGATGTGTCGGTGGGATTCAAGACTCCGCTCAAACAGTACAAGACGGTGGCCCCAGCAAAACCGCTTTCGGTAAGTGGCCGCGGGAGAGTCACTATCAATGTTCCCGTCGACAAACAATATGCACTTTCGGCGTTTTCACCCTCGGGGAGACTACTCTTTAGACAACGATCGGACCCCGGCGCATTAACGCGGAACTCGATCGATTTCAGGACGATTTTGCGCTCTTCGGGAACCCTGATTCTGGTATTATCGATTGAAGGAGTGATCCATAGAGAGATTGTCGTTTCGACGAAATGACTCCCGCAGGCAATCAAGCTGATCAGCTCTATCGCTTCTCCATCTACCCGATGGAGACAGGAGAACTCTCCGCCCAAACGTACGCAGAGGATCTGGACTAACTGAGAGCACTATCCCATTCCCTGCAACACCCTGCCCAGTGTCTCTTTCAGAAACGGTTTCTTAATACTTGCCGTGAACCCGAATCGCTCCGGTTCGGCAATTACCGGGTCATCTGAGTAACCGCTTATGGCGAATATGGGAG
>JBEPYC010000360.1:0-4603 GCA_041641555.1 Chitinivibrionales bacterium
CTTTTGCAGGAGATCGGTTGCTGATGGAGCCTGTGCCCGGAGAGATTATCTTACTTTCGGAGGATTACCCACCCTACCCGGGCGGTATTGCCCAGTGGGCCGCGGGAGTGGCTCGTGCGCTGCGGAGCGCAAACCATCCCGTACGTATTGTCACCCGCCACCGGGATAACTATCCCGAGGTTGCCCGGGAAACGTTTCCAATTGATTTCATTTATGGGAGCCGGTGGAAGCAGTTTCGTACCTTATATTGCTATCGGTGGGTACGGACCATGCTGGCGGAGCGGACCCAACCACCTGCAGCGGTCGTGGCGACCACATGGAATATGGCTCGCGGCATCGCGCCGGTAGTGAAAAGAGTGGGTATCCCGCTTATCGTCATCGTGCATGGTCTGGAAATCACCAGGAAGATGTCGTTTCTCAAAAAACGAATCCTTCGGGCAACCCTTTTCAGCTCGAAAGGGGTAGTGGCGGTGAGCGCCTTTACGGCAAATCATGTTCACGATATCGCTCCGGGAGTACCCGTGCGAGTGGCCCCCAACGGAGTCGATTCACAGCGGTTTCGTCCCGGCCTTCCGACTGAAACCTTGCGCTCGCGATTGGATGTGGGAAACGACAACATCGTTCTTACCCTTGCACGGGTTATCGAACGTAAAGGGCAGGATACGGTCATTCGCGCACTGCCCCGTGTTCTCGAAAAAATCCCCGACACTACCTACATTATATGCGGTCCCTACGAGGCGGACTGGTATGAGCACCTCCAGTCGCTTGCCCGCTCACGGGGAGTGCAGAACAAGGTACTTTTCACCAGCTATGTGCCATCAGACGAAATCCCGCTTTACTACTCCCTTTCGGATGTCTATATCATGCCCAGCAGAGAGCTTGGCACGAAAGGAGACACCGAAGGCTTCGGGATCACCTACCTGGAGGCCAATGCATGTGGAAAGCCAGTTGTCGGGGGAAATTCCGGGGGCGTGACCGATGCCATTGAGCACGGGGTCACGGGATATCTGGTGGATCCTCTCGACACCCGCGAAATCGCCGATCGGCTGATCGAACTGCTCACCAACCCGCGGAAGGCCAGAGAACTCGGCGCCAACGGTCGAAAACGGGTGGAACGCCAGTTCACCTGGGAAGCGGCGGCGGGGAAGGTGCTTGGTTTGGTCAGTCCTGTATCAAAATTCTAACGTTACGATAGTCTTTCTTCTGATGTACCCAGATCCAGATGCAATCTGTTGAGGCGGATGAACCTTCCACACTGCAAGCGATCTTCCGATCCCGTGAGGGAAGAACGTGAGGACGCCGAACTGAATGCCTGCACCGCGTCCGGAAAGGGCGGCTGACAGGGGCTGACTTCACCGGCTCCCGGCTGATACGACGCCTTCCCCGGTATCAAAGGGGTGCCCTGCTCCACCGAAAGGTTCCACCACGACAAGAGAAACCCCCTTGCCCGCGTACCGAAGAGGCAGGCAACGCTGGGCGAAAACAACGCCGACTGCCCCGACAGGATGTTTCACCGGGCTCCAAACGGCATACCACCGGTCTGCAACAAGCAAACCTCCACCCGAAATCGGGTGTCCACCGGGATAGAAGACATACACCACCGACTCTTATCGGGCGAATCACCCATACCATAAGAGACACTACGAAGTCGGGTGCTGTTTATGAGCGGTCGGATGCCCTGTGCTGTGTGGAATTCCGCCTTTTCATAGTACGTTTCTTGCCTGAACGAACCCCCGGGTCATTCATTTTCATGTCGAAGGCGGTTGTATCTCTCGTGGTGGGGTTACTATCTATCGTGAGCGACAACCATTTACTGCCGGTTGGTACACAATTCGCCCCCCGGAGATGCTCATGTGCATAGTCGTTCGCAGTGGTTTTGCTCGACAGAGTGAGCAGGTGTTTCGCCGGGCGCATCGGGAAAGAAAAGGTCGAATACCAAAAAAAGGCGCCGGAGGGGATCCGGCGCCTTCGCTGTTCTTCCCGGATGGGGAAGGATGCTTACTTCACGATGAAAGAAGTGGTCTTGATTAGGCCGTCAGCGCGGAGTGCTGCAACGTAGTGGCCCTTGGAAAGTTTGTTTCCTGGAAGGACTGTTTCGTAAACGCCTGCATTGCGGCTGGTATTAACAAGCGTTCCTACCAATCGGCCGTTTGAAGCATAAAGATCAACTCTGACATCGCTGTTTGACGGGACTGAGTACACAAGTGAAATTGCTGATCCCGTTTTAACTGCTCCAATGCTGAGAGATTGGGCAACAGCCGGAGCTGCTTTGTGGACTATCGGAGTTCCTTCAATGTCTGTAAGGATAGATGCCTGCGCGAGCATGGTCCATCCTGCTGCCCAGTTGTGCTGACCAAAGGCACCCTTGTAGTCGACATCCTCGAAGTATGAATCGCCGGAAGGAAGCGCTACAAGATTCTGGTAAGCAGGGCCACTGACGGCAGGGCGAGGATCAAGCGCACCCATGCCGGGCACTCGGCTTATACCATGCAGCTCTGGATCTGCAATTGTATTTGAGTTGTCCTCGATGCTGTCGACAAGCCAAGGTGCCGCGGCATCATCGGACTTCAGAATGCTGGCCCAGTCAGAACCGGCACCGAAATTATGGAAAATGTTACCCTTGAAGGTGAGAGAACCGTCTTCGAGAC
The DNA here is from genome assembly GCA_041641555.1 of Chitinivibrionales bacterium. Lineage (GTDB taxonomy): Bacteria > Fibrobacterota > Chitinivibrionia > Chitinivibrionales > WJKA01 > JBEPYC01. The sequence goes on from JBEPYC010000360.1 coordinate 2,649, forward strand.
GTTTGCGGCTGTCTTCGCCGGTCTCAAGATCCTCAACTGTAAGAGCAATACCTGAGAAGTCCGTAAAAACGCTGTTATGATAGTGGCCACCGGCATTATCACGGATTTTCAGCATTCCGTTAGAGGTATTTCCAGCATTGGCTCCGGACCCGATGTACGTGGCATTGTAAATCCACGGCTCGGCGTAAGGAGTTCCGTCTTCAGGGGTGGTACCACCATCATGCTCGCCGGCGTGGTTACCAGTCTCGGAATCCTGAACAACGAGCCAGAATTGACCCTTTCCACGGAAACCTTCGTCATAGTCGAACGCATCATCTCCGCAGAATGCGCTGACAATGTATTTGGTATTGACGGTGCCGCCGAACCATTCCACACCATCATCGAGGTTGGCATAGACTTCAATGTGTTCTATGACTGTTTTGTTACCAACACCACCGAGAGTAAGACCATTAATCTCGTTATCGGCACCGATAACAGCGCCACCGTGGCGAATGGATACGTACTTGAGAACACCGGAAGAATCATCATCTGCGGTGCCGCCGTAAGTACCACGTGGATCGTTTTCATCGATTCCCTCGACCTGGTTGCTGACAGTATCCGCAGTGTTTACTGTTGCTTTACCAAGCACAATTATACCACCCCACAGGCCGCGGTCTTCATAGGTAAGGTCTGTCGGGTCGCTGATGTCGTCATCGATAGAGGTGAAAATGATGGGCTGTGTTGCCGTTCCTTTTGCGTAGATTTTTCCGCCCTGCGCTATGATCAACGCAGCAGCAGGAGTTACATCATCCGCCTTGATAACAGTTCCAGCCTGAATGCTAAGGACAGCTCCGTCTTCGACAAAAACCTGCTCTTTGAGTATGTAAGTATTCGTGTTTACCCAGTTCTTCGTCTCACCATTTTTAACCGAATCATCATAGATCATTACATCGGCAGAAAAAGCGCCGGTGGTCATGGCCAGCATAACGAAGGCAGAAAGTATTGATCGCATCATGTTTGATACCCTCCCAATATGGTGTATCCTTAAATCGACTGTAGTGAAAAAGTCGGTATCAGGAAGGGCTGCCAGGTTTCCCCACGCGGGGCCTCCCGCGGTGGGACGAGGATCAAGGCCATATGATCCTGCCACGCGTGAGATTCCCTTCAACTGAGGATCCGCTATGCTGTTACCGTTAGCCTCGATGCTACTGACCAGCCAGGGGGCTGCTGCATCGTCTGATTTCAGGATATCAGCCCAAGCCGAACCGGCGCCGAAATTATGAAAGATGTTGTTCTTGAATGTAAGCGAACCATCTTCAAGACGCTTGCGGCTATCTTCTCCTGTCCCGAGGTCTTCGACCGTAAGGGCTATTCCGGAGAAGTCTGTGAAGACAGAATTATGGTAGTGTCCACCGGCGTTGTCGCGGATTTTCAACATTCCATTCGAGGTGTTACCGGCACTTGCTCCAGAGCCAATATAGGTCACATTGTAAATCCACGGCTCTGCATAAGGAGTTCCGTCTTCAGGAGTGGTGCCACCATCGTGCTCGCCTGCGTGGTTACCGGTTTCAGAATCCTGAACAACAAACCAGAATTGCCCTCTACCGCGGAAACCCTCGTCGTAATCGAACGCATCATCACCGCAGAATGCACTGATGAGCCATTTGGTGTTGGCTGTTCCGCCGAACCACTCAAACCCGTCATCGAGATTGGCGAAGACCTCAACGTGCTCGATTACAGTCTTGCTTCCTACTCCGCCAAGAGTAAGCCCGTTGATCTCGTTGTCTGCACCGATTACAGCTCCACCATGACGGATGGAAACATACTGCAGAACGCCTGAAGAATCAGCGTCGTCGCTGCCGCCGTACGCGCCACGAGGATCGTTTTCATCGATTCCCTCGACCTGGTTGCTGACAGTATCCGCAGTGTTTACTGTTGCTTTACCAAGCACAATTATACCACCCCACAGGCCGCGG
>JBEPYC010000361.1:0-4580 GCA_041641555.1 Chitinivibrionales bacterium
AAATTGGCCTGGTCACTTCCGGCCTTTACGAAAAAGCTTATCCCGAAATACTCTCTGCCTTCCGCACATTGGATATGGGTGATCCAACGGAGTTCTACGACTCGATCATCACTGCCGGACACCCGCTACGCAAAGGAAGCACCGGGACGCTTGGCGAGTTGTCGCCGAAGCCACACCCGTGGCTTTACGCTGAAGTTGCCCGGGTGGGACTGGGACTGGAATTCGCCGATCGAAACCATGTCATTGGTATCGAAGACAGCGGTGCAGGCGTTTCTTCAATTCGACTCGCCGGGTTTCCGGTGATCGGATTCGGCGGCGGGAATATCGACGGAAGCGGTACCCGAGCGTTGTGCGATCACTACTGCGACACATTCGAAGAAATCCTTAACGTCATAGATTAACTGCGATACTGCAATGCGGCAGGGGGGGGAACACTGTACCCCGTTGCCGCTTTTTGCATGCAACTGTAGCATCCGAAAAGGGACTATAATTATGAGCGATACTTCCAAAAAGCAATCTAAAAAAGCAATCGGATATGTTGTTCCTCATACCCACTGGGACCGTGAGTGGCGATACCCCTTGTGGAAAAACCGACTACTGCTTGTCGAGGTAATGGATCAGGCACTTGAATTCCTTGAAAAAGATCCTGAGTACAAGTGCTTTGTAACCGATGGTCAGGTGATAATGATCGAAGACTACCTGGCCGTTCGTCCGGAAAACACCGAGCGCCTCAAAAAGCAGGTCTCTTCGGGGCGCCTCGCAATTGGCCCCTGGTACACGCTTCCCGATCTCTACCCGATCGATGGCGAATGTCTGGTACGCAACCTTCTCAAGGGAGTACGCACCTGCGCCAAATACGGGGGCCATCTCAAAACCGGCTACAACACATTCGGGTGGGGACAGACGGCGCAGTTTCCGCAGATTTACGATGGGTTCGATATCGATTTCATTATCGCGGCCAAGAAAGTCTCTCACGAGCGTGCCCCCGATTGTGAATTCCTCTGGGAAGCACCCGACGGTACAAAAGTGCTTACAACCCGACTTGGTCCTGTGGCACGCGCCAATCTCTATTTCAAGGCGATGATTCAGGTGCGGTTCGGTATGTTCTACGGTTCGGATGCCTATAGATTCGACTGGCAGAACCCGGGCGTAGTGATGCACAATGCTTCGGCGGATAAATGCCACGAAGACTATTTCAAACTCTGGGATGAACCAAAGTATTTCCCGCAATTCATTGAAGAAGCGTTCACGCGGGCATGGGAGACGCTCGAAGAGACGCTTGTACCGGATGTGCGCCTGGTCATGGACGGAAGCGATTTCACCAACTTCCAGCCAGAGCTACCGGCCATTCTCAAAGATGCCAACAAAGTATTCAAAGACAAAATAGAGTTTAAACATGCACGCTTCGAAGACTATGTCGAGCATTTCAAAAAGGTCGTTGACTGGGATAAACTGAAAACGGTTTTCGGTGAGCTTCGAGATGGCATGCCCTGTGAAGTTTCGGCGAATGCGCTGGCTTCCCGCATGTACATCAAAACGCTCAACAAAAAAGCCGAAAACGTACTTATCCGCAAGACCGAACCCATGGCCTGCGTCCTGAATATGATGGGAGACGAATTCCCAAGCTCTCTGCTTTCTACCGCCTGGGATTACATGCTGCAGGCGCATCCGCACGATTCTATCAATGGCGTCACGCAGGATAAGACTGCCGACGATACCGTTAACCGGTTGCAGCAGGTGATTGAGATTTCCGAAGTCCTTCACGAAAAATCAGCCGGAGACCTTCTAACTCGAATCGATGCCTCGGCATTTGATAAGAAAGACATACTCTTGGTCTTTCTCAATACATCGCCTTACCCCTGCCGTGAAGTCCGCAAGGTTTGCGTCGATACGCCGCGGGAATTCCAGGTATGGGAATTCGATCTTACCGATGAAAAAGGAAATCGCTTTGGTGTTCAGACACTGTCGCGCGAAGAACGCACCTGTCCGGTGAACGACATGACTGCACGGCCCTGGCCGTTTTACTATGACCGTCACATGGTATATGTCGATCCAGGTGAGATCCCGGCCGGCGGATACAAGGTGCTTCGTCTCGATGTCACCAAGCAGTTTGCCCACCATTGGGAATGGTGGCCTCCGATGCGCAAGAGCAGCGGTAATGAGGTATCCCAATCACCGAACACGATGGAAAACGAGTTTCTCAAGGCCACCGTAAACGACAACGGTACCATTTCCATTGTGGATAAGAAGAACGGCCGTGAGTTCAGCGATCTCAACTATTTCGAAGATACCGGGGACAACGGCGACTACTGGGCATTCTACGAACCATACGAAAACCAGATACACACCAGCCGCGGCTGTAAGGCACGCATATGGCGAGCGGAAAACGGTGACCTTGCTGCGACAATCGGTGTCGAGATTACCATGATGCTGCCGACTCACGCCCTGAGGCCTGAGGCCGGGATACGCGGCCAAAGCAAGCGAAGCGAAGACGTTCGCGAGGTAGTTATCACGACCTATTACACACTCCGCCGCGGGAGCCCTCGAATCGATGTTCGCACGGTGGTCGACAACACAGTCGAAGATCATCGTATGCGGGCGATGTTCCCCACGGGTATCGATGCGAAAGTCTCCCACTCCGCCGGCCACTTCACGGTCGACGAGCGTCCGGTTGAGCCGGTCCGGGACCCCGACAATAAGTTCTGGCCCGATATGCAGACCATTCCGATGCAGCGGTTTGCGGGGCTCACGGATGGGAAAGCGGGACTTGCCGTGGTCAACGATTGCTTTACCGAATTTGAAGCACTTCGGGATGAGAACCACACCCTTGCCATCACGCTGTTTCGCAGTGTGAAAAACCGGATTTGCACCGAAGGCCGCTCAACGGGTCATTTCGAAATGCAGAAGGGCAGCCAGAATCTCCGAAAAATGGAGTACACCTACGCACTGTATCCGCATTCCGGGGATTGGGTATCTGGAGAGGTCTTTGCGCAGGCAGAGGCACTCAACGTGCCTGCATCGGTGTACCAGATGGCGCCGCACGATCGAGGAACGATGCCACTTGAGCAAAGCCTCTACTCGGTAAGCAATAAAAACCTCGTACTCTCCGGGTTCAAGAAAGCCGAAGACCGCGACAGCTACGTGGTACGTATCTATAATCCATCGACTTCGGGCCAGACCGGAGAATTCAAATTGTTCGCCTCTATCAAAGAAGCGCATGTAACGAATCTCAACGAAGTTCGTAAGGAAACACTTCCCTTGAAAGATAAACACACCGTTTCCCTCGACGTACCCAAGGGTAAAATTATGACGATCGAACTGGTAGTCGGGTGATAGTGTCATCTCGGAGAAAAAGAAACGCTGTGTGCTCCCAATCTGTAATGCTAAAGTGAGGAGGAAAGGAATTCATGTCGAAACTCGACTGGTTTAACGAAGCACGGTTTGGCATGTTTGTGCATTGGGGCCCGTATTCAGTAGCCGCGCGCGGTGAATGGGTCGCCAATCGTGAACGCATTCCTTACGACGAATATGTTGAGAAATATGTCAACACCTGGAAAGCCGAGAACTATAATCCCGAGGAATGGGTCGCTCTGGCAAAGGACACCGGAGCGAAGTATGTGATACTGACCACCCGGCACCACGATGGCTTTGCGCTTTTCGATACCAAAACGACCGATTTCAATGCGGCCAAAATGGGTCCCAAAAAAGATCTGGTCGCTCCGTTTGCCGAAGCGGTGCGGAAGGCCGGATTGAAACTCGGGTTCTATTTTTCTCCTGCCGCGTGGTTTCACCCGGACTACGGTGGACCACATCAGCGCGACTGGCCTCAGGATGAAGATTTTGCCGAAGGACAGGTCGAGCGGTTCAAAGGTTTCTGGCGCGAGCAGATTCGAGAATTGATGACCAACTACGGGAAAGTCGACCTGCTCTGGTACGATGGTGCCATTCCATTGAGCGTCAGAAGTCGCGAGGCAAACGAACTCGCCTATGAACTTCAGCCGCATATTCTGATAAACGATCGCAATGGCCAGCCATACGACTTCCAGACCAGCGAGCAAAAAATCCAGGCGGCCGCTGAAGGCATGGCCTGGGAAGCATGTGTCACTCTCAATGGCAACTGGGGGTACCACGCAGGAGACGACTGGTATAAATCGCCCAAGGAAGTCATCAAGATTCTTTTGCAAACCGCCAAGAATGGCGGAAACCTTCTGCTCAATGTCGGCCCACGAGCAGATGGAACCATTCCCGAGAAATCGGTCGATGTTCTTCGGAGTTTCGGTTCGTGGCTCTCCCGAAACAGGGCGTTTCTTCCAAATTCAGGAAGGACTCCCTTTACCTGGAACAACACAGCAACGCACACCGTTAGGGAAAATCACCTCTACCTGCATTTTCACAACGACCCCTGCGGTCAGTTCTGTTTCGCCGATCTGAAGAACAAAGTACTGTCGGTGAAATTTCTGGCAACCGGCGATGAGGTGAAATTCGAACAGAAGGATGACCGTCTGTTTCTACTCGACCTCCCGGCCCCGCTCCCCGACTACCCGATGACAACCATTGATATCGAGGTTGAGGGGACACCA
>JBEPYC010000362.1:0-4576 GCA_041641555.1 Chitinivibrionales bacterium
AGCTTCGAGCAAAGAGGCGAGTTGTATATTTAGAGGCTGCAATTTTTCCGACCCTGTTTTTAGTATCTCAGTACAAAGGATCCCATGGAATTACTTGATGTAGTTTTTCGATTGGTGGCAGGATGCCTTATCGGTTTTACTATCGGTCTCACCGGTGTCGGCGGTGGCGTGCTGGTTCTCCCGACCCTCGTCTCCGTGTTCGGTCTGCCGCCCACCATGGCGGTCGGCACGGCCAGCTTGTATACCTTTCTAACCAAAATCTATGCCACAATAGAGCATTTTCGCAAGAAAACGATTCAAACCAGAATCGGTTTCCTTTTCCTTACCGGTGCGATTCCCGGAACCGTGGGTGCATCAATTGCCATCAATTACGTGGTAGATCGACTTGATGGAGCTGCGGTTGCTCGCCTGCAGGATTCACTCAAATGGCTTATGATTACGGTGATGGCGGTTTCGGCCATAATGGTGTTCGTCAATACGATTTCCAAGAAAAAAGCTCCTGCGGAGCCAGTAGAGAGGAAAGGGCTGTCTCAGATCGTACCCGGGGTACTTCTTGGACTACTCGTGGGGGCCCTTCTCGGCGCGACGTCCATTGGCGGTGGCGTTCTTGTCATTCCGATCCTCATACTCTTTTTCCGTCTTACTGCCAGCCGTACTGTCGGGACTTCCATTTTCATAGCCGTCATATTGTCGCTCATCACAGCAATTATCTACGGCAAAGGTGGACAGATCGACCTCAAGACTGGCATCCTGATGTTCGCCGGGTCGACTGTCGGTGTCTTTTTCGGTGCCAAAACGTGCGCGAAAGCCTCGGAGAAAGTCCTCAAAGTGGTGTTAGTCTGCATCATTGTAGTTTCCATAGGACTCATGCTCGCAGGAAATGTCGGCCATTAAAAGAACCTGACCATTTTGCAGCTCTGCGTAAGCTCTGCAGAGCTGCGGCACTCCTCATCGCATACGAGGGAGCCCGTCGATTCGCTCGCGGCGGTTTCTAATGCAAGCATTTTCTGTACCGGGGTGTAGGGCCGAGCAGCTTCCGTCATTACAGGCTGTCAGCTTTCTGTGAACCGCGAAATGGAATTCTATAGCTTTCGATTCGAACCAGTTCGCTGTCCAAATCGCCATTTCTAAGCGGCCATCGCCTGGAAGGTTTCAGGCCAATGCTTTTTGAAAGCGTTCTATCCCCGACCAGAACGTAGGCGGTTGTACCAAGGCATTTTTTCTTAATGAAGTCACCGAGCTGCTTGTACAGGCCAATAGTACTCTTTCTGTCTCCCAGACGAATCCCATATGGCGGGTTGGTGATAATAGTGCCATTCTCAAAAGACGGTTTTTCCTGAAATTGTCCGACACTAAGCTCAACGTTATCTCCCCCCGGAAGAACCGTTAGGTTCTCCCTGGCTGCCGCAATGGTTTTACCCGACTTGTCGCTTCCGCGGAGTAGCCCCAGAGGTGCCGAGCGGATCTGCGAGTCAGCCGTTTGCTTTTCTTGATTCCAGATTTCGGGATCAAAGTCAGGTAAGTGCTGGAATCCGAAGCGGCTGTGGAAATACTGTGCAGGAATCCGGCAATAGCTCATGAGCGCTTCACAGAGTATTGTGCCGGAGCCACACATGCAGTCCCACAAGGGCGTTTGACCATCCCAGCCGCTGAGCCTGATCAGCGCGGCGGCGAGCGTCTCCTGCACAGGGGCCACAACGGTCGCTTTGCGATAGCCCCGCTTGTGGAGTGCGTACCCGGAGGTGTCCAGGCTAACAGCAGCGCGATTTTTCTGTAGATGAAGATGGATCCGGACATCTGGATTTTCGGTATCTACGTTGGGGCGTTTTCCAAACCTGGCGTTGAAATAGTCGGCAATACCGTCTTTGACGCACAACGCGGCGTAGAGAGAATGATCGATTTTGCTTCCCGAAACCGATGCATTCACCGCAAATGTTTTTTCGAGATCGAGGAATTCTTCCCAGGGAATGTTCCCAACAGTCTTTTTCAGGTATTTTGCACTATGACAGGAAAAGGTCAGCAATCGGGCAAGGACTCTCGTGGTCAGGCGCGATTGGTAGTTGATCCGATAAAGCGTGCCCCTATCCGCACTAAACCGCACCCCGCGATACACGGTTCTGGTGTTGGTGGCCCCCAGGTCGCGAAGCTCATCTTCGCAGAGCTGCTCCATCTGCCCGGCAACTTGGGCAAAGTACTGATTATATTTCTGATATTCGAACATATGCAAATCCTGAAAAATAAATCATAGCTGGCTCTACTGTTAGATTGTAAAAAAAGTGCTCAGTTTGCAAAAAGATGAGTTTACATTGCATTTTCGCCATTTGGGCACTATATTAATGAAAAGGTGGTGCATATCTTCTTTGCAGATCCCGGGGATCTGTTCGCGGCCCACAGAAGATCTCCCACCGGCCGCCAGAGAGGGGGCGGCAGCAAAAGATGCTATCCACATCAACAATTTCATGCAAAGCGAGGCTTTTAATGATTGCATCCGTGCGTTCTATCCGGGCACTTGCAATGTCAGCTGCTCTTGGGTGCCTTCTTACGGCACTGTCATCACAAATCCAGGCCGACATTGTGTTTCCTTCAAAATCAGGAATCACCAATGTGGTCGAGCTTGGTGTCGATAATACGGGCCAAACCGATGTAACCGATACGCTGCAGAATATTTTCCAATCCGAAAATCAGGCACGCGTCATCTATTTTCCCAAAGGAACATACCTTGTATCCGGAATGCTTCGGGGAATAACGGTGCCTCGCGGAACAACCTGCCGAGGTGCAATATTTGTAGGAGAAAGCCGCACAGAAACCGTTATCAGACTGAAGGATAACACCTGGCCGACACCCAACTACGACCCGACTACAGATAAGCCAGGCAGGACAACTGCTATCGATCAAATAGTCTTGAATACAGGTGACTGCACCAATACAACTTTCGAGTCTTCGCTCAAGAACATGACCATTAACACCGGATCGGGCAATGCCGGCGCCATCGGTGTCGTGTTTACCGCAAGCAATTCCGGCATGATGTCCAATGTCGATATTGTTTCTGAGGACGGCACCGGAAATGTAGGTCTGGCACTCACGGGGAAAGAAAACGGACCGGGACACGTGCGCAATGTACGTGTCGACGGATTCAGCTACGGGTGTGTCGCAGGTGCATCGGTTGTCATGTCAATGAACTCGATTGTTCTCGAGAATTCCACTACTGCAGGGTTCTACAACCGGTGGCGAACTTTTGTCGATAGCATGGTAATACGAACCGATGGAGCACCGGCTATCCAGACTCACAACAACAGCCAGTTTCTCCTGGTGAACGGGTGGCTTTCAGGAGGCGATGGATCGACTCCGGCAATTGAGGAGCGCAACGCCGGTTTCTATCGTAATATCACCGCCTCAGGTTTCAGCAAAGCTATTCAAGTCTTTTCGGGGGGTTCGGAACCCGCCCCTTCCGGAAACACCATCGATGAGTATGCAACCCACGGGACCTACGGCAAGTGGTTTTCTCCCGGAACTTCCATGAATCTTCCGATAAAGTACCCACCATACCAGGAATGGGACCCCGATACCAGTAACTGGGCCAGCCTCGAGCAGTTTCAGAACACCGGATTTGGATTTCAGAAATCGGGAGACGAACTCTGGAATGAAGCACTGGCCACAGGAAAACCCAATCTGGTCATTCCCTTCGGAAAGTCTTACGAGCTGGGAGATACTCTACGGATAAACGGTCATATCGAGCGACTTGTTGGTACAACCGGGTCCCTGTCCGGAACTACAATTCTCATCGAAGACGGTACCGCAGACGTGATTACCGTAGAGCTTGTACAAGCCCCCATCGTGGTCAGAACCGGACGAACGGTCATTCTTGAACGAGCCTACAAGAACATTTACCTCGAAGGGACCGGTGAAGTATATATCAATGATCTGCTGGGAGAACTGCGCGTTCGAAATCCTGAACAGAAGGTCTGGATCCGAAAATTCAACGAAGAGTACCACGATGGCTTCCGGATTAACAGTGGTCAAGTATGGATACTGGGATACAAGTCCGAAGGAGTTAACATTAACGGAATAGTCAGGTCAGGTGGAATCTGCGAGGTTCTTGGATTTCTCAACTATGAAGTCGGACAGAATGAGCCCTACCACGGAGGCATGTTCGAAATCAACGATGGGCACCTGTCTCTTGCTTCATTTACCCAGGTACTACACAATGCGACTGCAAACAATCTCTGGGTAAAAGAGACCCGGGGCTCGGAATCAAGAAATTTTACAACCCCTCAGGGCCAAACCGGCGGTGCCCTGTATACTGGATTTGACCCTGCCAGCATTCCCGGAACCGCTGCCAAAAAAGGTAATACTCGGCCTGGCGGCGCTGTACCGGGAATACAGATCCGAACGCTCGGCAATTACCGTGTCGGTTATACCCTGGATCACGCTTCCAGTGTAAAGGTCAACTTACTTGACACCAAAGGTCGACTCGTCGGAAGCTTCCGCTCCTCGGGCATGGTTTCCGCAGGAAATCATTTCGCGGATTTCTCCGGTCCGCTTCCTTCAGGAACACTTCTTGCCGAGATAATCACCG
>JBEPYC010000363.1:0-4576 GCA_041641555.1 Chitinivibrionales bacterium
ATCGGATTCCCTTCATCTCCTTGTGCTTGAAGGAGTAGAGAGCGATTGGCATCGAATATGCTAAAATGTAAGTACCAAAACGAATCCATTGAAAACATCATCTTGCAGGGGAAGAGCTTTTTTGAGGAGTCCCGTATTGAAAGTTGAAAGTTTTTTTGGAAAAATGCAAAAAAGTGTTGCGTAAAAATTTACTCATTGTTATATTTACATTCGGTCCGGAACATCAGTTCACGTCCACCTCAATTAAAGGAGTTCTGCTGTTATGGCCAGAATCAGCAAGACTGAACTCACTCGGCTTCAAAAGAAGCTGAAAACCGATGCTGCCATTGGTGCGCAGTTCGGTATCACCCGTCAGGCAGTACATCAGCTGCGTAAAAAGTACGGGATCGAATCGGTGATTGCGAAAAATGATGAACGCAATCAGAAGATCGTCGATATGTACAACGCCGGAAAGTCCGGGACAACGATTGCCAACAAGTTTGGTCTTTCCGTTTCTCAGACCTACCGCATCATCAATGAAATGAAAAGAAGCACCAAAAAGGCTTCTAAGAAGAAGGCAGCCAAAAAAGCAGCTCCTAAGAAAGCGGCTAAGAAAACAACCAAAAAGGCTGCAAAGAAGAAAACGACCAAGAAGGCCAGCAAGAAGAAGAAATAATTTCAATTCTTGCCTGAATACGAAGAGGTCGCCCATGCTAACGCATAGGCGACCTCTTCTATTTTAGACCAAAGAGGAAGATTAATATCTATTTTCTTCCTATGCGATAGCCGTGAACACTCCTAAACCTGCATCCCTCCAATGCGATATACATGAATCAGCCGAAGCAGCCTTCCGGGCCGACCACCGATACGAATAGCCAGCATGCCTCCATGAAGCGCTCGCTATCGGTAGCAGCCATTATAATGACCGGTTCAGTGCTTCTGAGCAGGGTAATGGGGCTCATAAGGGTGCAGGTGCTTGCGAGCCAGGTCGGCGCCGGCACTGAAATGGACGCATATGTTACGGCGTTCTTGCTGCCCGAGCTGGTGAATCATTTTCTTGCCGGAGGCTTTCTCTCAGTAACATTTATCCCCATATACCAGCGATACATAGCTTCAAACGACCAGGAAAAAGCCAACGACGTCTTTTCAAATCTTCTCACGATCGGCACCGTCATTGTCGCGGCCCTCATCGTTGTCTGTATGGTTTTTACCGATGACATTCTCTTATTTACCGAACGTTTAAAGACCTCGTTTGGGATGTCTGAAGGGGCGCAGCGCAGCCGCCAGTGGGTTGACCAGACAGTAAGGCTGACCCGTATCGTGCTTCCTGCGCAGCTTTTCTTCTACTGGGGCTCGTTTTTCATGGCAGTTCAATATGCCCATAAAAAGTTCTTTCTCCCTGCACTCATGCCGCTGTGCTACAATCTCGGAATCATCCTGGGCGGGGTCTTTTTGTACCCGTTTCTTGGCATTGAAGGCTTTTCCTGGGGAGTTCTGGTCGGTGCATTTGCCGGGGGAGTTATCGTGCAGGTACCCGGAGCGCTCAGGCTTGGAGCTCGGTACCGCTTTACATGGAAACCTCGCGACCCGGATCTCAGGAAATATGTGTTTCTGTCTCTTCCATTCATTCTTGGGCTCAGTGTCACCTTTTCCAATGAATTCCTGTTTCGTTTCTTCGGGTTGTTTCTCAGTGAAGGTGCCTTATCGTATCTCAACTACGCCTTCAGGATCACGATGTTACTGGTAGGAGTATTCGGCATGGCATTCTCCGCGGCGTCGTTCCCGTTTCTTTCACAGCTTGCATCAGAAGGTAAAACAGGAGAACTTGCCCGACTGTCCAATGCAATGGTTGCAAAGACAAGCGCAGTTATAATGCCTGCTTCGGCGATTATGCTGGTGCTTGCTGCGCCTGTTATTGCCGTTCTCTTTCAGAGAGGCGAATTCGAGCCATCGTCTACCCTGGCGACTGCACCTGTTCTCAAAATGTACCTGCTGGGCGCCCCGGCATTCGCGTTCAGCATGGTGCTTATGCGAAGTTTCTACGCCGTGCAGAACACATTGGTGCCCATGATCATAAGTTCCCTGACCGTCGTGGCGGCACTTCCGCTCTACTGGTTTCTGGGGAAGATGTTCGGACCAGGGGGAATAGGGCTGTCCTCGTCTCTTGCAATGTTCTGTCAGTTTGTAATCCTCTATACCATCTGGAACCGTCGCATCGGGGCAAAAGCGGAAGTCTGGGACCTGATGCAAACCCTTCTCAAGACACTGTTGATATCGATAGCAGGAGGCCTCGCCTGCTACGGGCTCGTCCTGATCTGGAGGCAGTTCACAATCCACACAGGCATTGTTCTGATCGACAATGCACTTCTGCTTGCGTTCGCAGGAGGGCCTTCCCTGGTCCTTTCCGCAGTACTACTGCAGGTGTTCAGAATTCAGAACATCCGCGATGCTGTCTCGGCACTTCGGCGACGGTAGAGGCAGGGCATTTCACGCCACACTCTCGGTCACTGCTGCAAACCAACGTTCCAGTAAATGTAATCTTCCCAGGATTGGTGAGGGATTTGTCCAAGCAGCCGGCTTGCCAGGTTTGCAGGTGCGGCTTTGTCCAGCCGGGGAGCGTAAGGATTCCGGATTAGCGTGAGTCCCGATTTTTCCAGACGTTTTCCGCCTTTTTTCGAGTTACACCGCATGCAACTTACCACCACATTGGTCCACTCGCTTTTTCCTCCCGCACGTCGCGGTACCACATGGTCAAAGGTAAAACTCGAAATACCCACGTTCTTTCCGCAGTACATGCACATTCCTCCGTCTCGTATATAGACATTTCTCCGGCTGAATGGCAGTACACGGACAAACCGACGCGGCTGGTAATGGCTTTTGACGCACTGAATGACCGCGGGAACTCTCATGGAGAAGTGGATAGACCGAATGAGACCGTCTTCGTATTCGGCCAGTATGATGGCTTTCTCCGCAAAGTAGAGAGTCACGGCACGCTGCCAGGAGACTACAGAAACCGGCAGACCACCGGCATTGAGTACGAGAGAGTCCGGCATAGCAGTGCAAACGAATGAAGTGAAAGTAAGTAAACAAATGCCACTCACATCAGCGACACAATTCCAATATACGTTGCCCTGAAATCAAAGGACAAATCGGCACTCAGGTTCAAAATGGAGGGTAGTTGTAAGTCAGGATGGCTTGCCCCAGGATTTCACGGTAGTGATCAGATCGCGCATTTTGTGCGGGTTTTTCACTCCCGGCTTTATCTCGACACCGGAGTTGACATCTATAGCGTAAGGATGGACCGTATCCAGGGCTTCTTGAATATTGGTTGGGCCAAGTCCTCCAGCCAGAATAACCCGGTGGTATGTCCGGCTGGCCCGTTCAGCAACAGACCAGTCGAAAGTTCGCCCTGTTCCTCCTCGCACATTTCTGTCCCAGGTATCCAGTAGGTATCCTGCCACCTGGTAGGTCTCAAGCAGCGAAAGGTCCGATTGCGAGTTAACCGAGAACGATTTGATTACCGGGTATGGGATCTCCCGACACTGCTCCACCGTTTCTTCACCATGCAGCTGGATGGTATCGAGCATGGCCAGCCTGGCTGCATCGATTATCCGGTCGGTACTCTCGTTTACGAAAACTCCGACACGTGATACGAACGGGGGCAAACGACGTATAATTTCACCTGCAGCAGCGGGTTCGATATATCGTGGACTCTTTTTGAAAAAAATGAATCCCAGCGCATCTACACCGAGATTACAGGCAATCCGTGCATCTTCGTATTGCGTAATCCCGCAGATTTTAATCTTTACCGGCACTTCGAAACTCCTCGATCAACCGTGATGGATCCTCCGCTCTCATCAGCGATTCGCCTACGAGCACTCCATGGACTCCGGCCTTTTTGACCCGTACGATATCCTGAGCGTTGAAAATACCGCTTTCGGAGATGAGCGTGACGTCATCGGGGACGTGAGGAGCGATCCGCTCAGTAACCGCAATATCTACTTCGAAACTGGTGAGGTCACGGTTATTGATGCCAAGAAGACGCGGAGACAGTTTCATGACTCTGTCCAGTTCCTTTGGGGCGTGTATCTCGATCAGCGCCTCGATGGCGTTTTCCGAAGCCGCCTCGAAAAGTTCGGCCATCTGTCCATCGGAAAGGGCCGCGGCAATAAGAAGAAGTGCATCCGCGTTTATCGTGGCGGCTTCTTCGACCTGGAGCGGATCGATAATGAAGTCTTTTCGTAAAACAGGTATCCCCACGTGCTCTCGAACGGCAACCAGGAAATCGGTACTTCCCTGGAAAAACCGGGAGTCGGTAAGCACCGAAACCGCCGATGCGCCGCCCTTTTCATAGCTTTCGGCAATAACTGTGGGATTGAAGTCGGGGCGTATGAGTCCTTTGGAGGGCGAAGCCTTCTTGACCTCGGCAATCACCGAGATACCTGCGCTCGAGCGGAGAGCTGCCGCAAAAGGACGAGGTTCAGAGTCGCGGGCATGAAATCGGTTCCGGCTCTTGCGAAGCAAAGCGACTTCGTTTTGTTTATGCTCCAGGATCGAGCGGAGAAATTCCGATGCCATACCTATGCCACTTTCGATG
>JBEPYC010000364.1:0-4572 GCA_041641555.1 Chitinivibrionales bacterium
AGGTGGTGAAGGTGCGAGGCGAGTTGATTCCATTCATCCGTCTTGCGAAACTGTTTGGGAAGAACGGTAGACGGTCCGATGCCGGGGATGGTATTCTGATTATTGTCGAAGACATGCTCGGAAAGCGCGTCGGGGTTATGGTCGATGAAATTCTGGGGCAGCAGCAGGTAGTGATAAAGAGCCTGGGTAATACCATGGGTGACATTCCGGGGATTGCCGGGGGAGCAATAATGAGCGACGGCAATGTCAGTCTGATTCTGGACATTGGTGGCATGGTTCGCATGGCAACCGAATAGACGGTGAAATGCAAATATCGCAGGGAGCTATAATAGTGGGACTTTTTCTTTGCGTTTGGACGAGGTGGTCGCCAACGCACTCACTTCTTCGAAGGAGGCATCATGCCTGAAACGATTGAAAAGAACAAGAAGGATCACGGAGACATCTCCGAAATCGGGCGCAGACTGGCGTGTAAGTATCTGACGTTCAAACTGGGCGATGAAGAGTTCGGGCTTGAAATCCTGAAAGTGCAGGAGATCATACGACTTCAGAAGATTACCAAGGTTCCCAAAGCACCCGATTTCGTACGCGGCGTTATCAACCTTCGCGGCAAGGTCATTCCGGTCGTAGAGCTTCGGAAGAAATTCGAGATGCAGGAGCACGAGGATACCGAAAAAACCTGCATTATAGTCGTACAGATCGAGTTCGGTGGAACGCCGGTTACCATGGGAATTATAATCGACGAAGTCAAGGAAGTGCTGGATATCGATGCCGGTGCAATAGAAGAAACTCCCAGCTTTGGTACATCGATCGATACTGAATTCATTATGGGCATAGGTAAGATTGGTGATAATGTGAAAATGCTGCTGGACATCCAGAAGGTGCTTTCACCCAGCGACCTTCAGATGGTTCAAAGCGTGAGCGGCGAAGCATAGAATCGTTTTTGTAAGGGAGCGGTATGAGCGACCAATACCGCAGAAGTGACATTACCTACCATCTGGAGCCCGGTTACGTTTACGTAAGCGTCGAGAAGGCGATTGTTCGCACGGTTCTTGGCAGTTGCGTGGCGGTTTGTCTGTGGGACAAAACCAGAGGAATTGGCGGAATGAATCACTTCATTTACCCGGAGACCCTTGAGCAGTCGAAAGCGACGGCTCAATACGGAAACGTGGCGACCCTGGAACTGGTCCGGATGATGATCCGGGCGGGAGCGAAGAAACAAGACTTGACTGCCCAGCTGTTCGGGGGTGCCTCCAGGATGCAACGAACAGAAGAGCCCACGACTGGAGAGCGTAACCGTCTGGTTGCAAGGAAGGTTCTGGAAAAGGCGAAGGTAAAAATTGTCTCCGAAGATGTTGGGGGCAGTATGGGTCGTAAGCTCATCTTCGATACTTCCACAGGAGAGGTCGCAGTGCTGAAAGTTCACGCTCTTCGCAGAGATGACTGGATAGAATCGCAGCAGAGTTGATGTCTTGTTCCGCTCAACGGTAAGCTGGAACTGAACCGGAGGACACAGATGGACCATCGCGTATTCGAACGTTTTCGCGAGATCATATACGAGAAAAGCGGCATTTCTCTCAATGAGAAGAAAGTCGCTCTGGTCAGCTCACGGATTGCCAAGCGAATGCGAACCCTGGGAATGGACGAGCACCGGGAGTATCTCGAGCATGTACTGGCAGACAGCTCCGGAGAAGAAGTCATACAGCTTCTGGATGTCATCTCCACCAATGTGACTCATTTCTTTCGCGAAGCCGAGCACTTCCAGCTTCTTGCAGAAGAGTTCAAAGAAAGCCTGCGGAAAGGGCAAAGACGGTTCCGGTTCTGGTCGGCGGGATGTTCCTCGGGTGAGGAGCCGTATACGATCGCCATGACGCTAAGTGAAACGGCGAATGGCAACCGTCCGGACATGAAAATACTTGCCACTGATATCTCGACCCGTATCCTGGGAAAGTCCGTTGGAGGGGTATACGAGAAGAAGAAAATTGAACATGTTCCGGGAATGATGCGTGATAAGTATTTCGAGAAGGAAGGGCATGGAGAGGATGCCAAGTTCAAGGTCAAGGCCACTTTGAAGAATCATGTGGTCTTCAAACGATTGAACCTCTCGGTCGTTCCATTCCCGATGCACGGACCCATGGATGCCATTTTCTGCCGTAACGTAATGATTTATTTCGACAACGAGGTGCGGCGTCGGCTTCTGGAGGAGTTCTATCGGTTGTTAAAAGTCGGCGGACATCTGTATGTCGGGCATGCCGAGAGCTTGACCGGCATGTTGAGCGGATTTCATTCACTTCGGCCTTCGGTCTATGTCAAAAGTAAGTAACGATGAATAGCGAGCAGAGAGACATAAAGATGAATTCCCCGGTCGATTACCATCGCCTGATCGAATCGATGAATGACATCGTATATCAACTGGATACCGAGTGCCGATTGATTTATGTAAGTCCGAGCGCGCAACGGCATGGCCTGGATCCTTCAACCCTGATTGGTACCAGCTTTCTGGACATGATCGATGACCGGGATCGAGGAAAAATGGCTCTGGAATTGCACTCGCGGGTGAGTTCCCCCGGTGAATACTCAGCCGAATTCCGCCTTGCTGCGGTACAGGGTGAAGACATCTGGATGCAGGACAAGGGGACGGTCGTGACCGGTTCCGAGGAGGGCACCGCTACCCATATCGGGGCACTTCGGGAGATTACGGACTGGAAAGAAAAGGAGAATGCACTCCGACGTTCCGAAGATGTCGTTTCTCAGATGCGTACCGGTTTATTGATCTATTTGCTGGAAGATATCGCCGATGACCGTTCTCTGCGTTTGGTATGGGCAAATCCGGCTGCCCTGAAAGGGTTTGATTGCAAAGAAAAAATCGGAAAGCGTATCGATGAGGCGTTTCCGTTGCTTCGGGCCGATGAAGTCCCGCAGGGGCTGGCGGCAGTGGTGCGATATGGAGAAGGGTTTACGGTAAATGCATATGAATTCGTAGCCGAGGATGGGACGACCCAGTGGTATGATGTGAATGGCTTCGCGCTCCCGGATAACCGGGTCGCCGTTCTGTTTGAGCGGGTCACCGAGAGGGTACAGGCCGAAAACGCGGTACGCGAAAATGAGCGACAGTACCGCCTGCTGTTTGAGGAGTCAAGCGATGCGATCTTTGTACATGATCGCCACGGCAGGTTACTCGATGTGAATGTCCGTGCGGTAGAACTAGTCAAATACACCCGGGAAGAGCTTCTGAGTATGCGGATGCCGGATCTGTACCCGAAACGAGAGCGAAGGCACCTGGAAACGAATTTTTTCGTGGAGAGTAATGTCGAAAAACGGTTGACCGAAGTGGTGTTCCTGGATCATGAAGAAAACGAGATAGCGGTAGAACTGAGTGTCAGAACCGTTGACCAGAAAAACGGTATCATTCAGGTATTGGCGCGGGATATTACCGAACGCATTCATGCCCAGCGGGAACTTGGCAGTGCTTACGACAGGCTTCGTGATGTCTCCGAAAATGCCAGGAGCATGGCGCTAAGAGCCGAAGCGGCCAATGAAGCCAAAAGCAGATTCCTTGCGAACATGAGTCATGAGATTCGTACTCCGCTCAACGGGATAATCGGCATGACGGAGCTGCTGTTGAACACGGCAATGTCCGGAGAACAACGCGACTATGTCGAGATCGCCAATACTTCGTCAAGGTCGCTGATTACTTTGGTAAACGACATCCTCGACTACTCAAAAGTGGAAGCCGGGAAAATAGAGCTGGACCTGAAGCCGTGTGATCTCGGCATTCTTGTGGAAGAAACGGCGGACCTGCTGGCGAAGAAAGCGTTCGATAAGGGAGTCGAAATGGTTTGCAGTATCGACCCCAAAGTTGGTTTCTTCAAGGCGGATTCCTCGCGGATTCGCCAGGTACTCCTCAACCTTCTGGGAAACGCTGTCAAATTCACGGATGAGGGAAGTATCGTGGTCGGGGTAAATGTTACGCACGATGATCCCGATGCTCCGCACGTGTCGCTTTCAGTTGAAGATACCGGATGTGGCATTCCCCAGGATCGGTTGGACTCACTGTTCAAATCCTTTTCGCAGGTTGATCCGACAAATACTCGAAAACATGGGGGCACCGGACTTGGTCTGGTTATCTCAAAGCACCTGATCGAACTGATGGGCGGGACGATCCGGGTCGATAGTGTCGAGGGGAAGGGCACCAGATTTGAAGCTGTTCTGCCCCTGCAACGGTGCGAAGGAAAAAGTAACATGCCCCGGTGGCACGGTACTGCAGTTGTTATCGAACCATGCAGGAAGGTGCGGGAAACGATTTGTGGATATATCACTCAGAATGGTGGAGAAGCCGTGTCGGTCACGGACCATGCAGAATTCCAGAGGATTCATGAAAATGGCAGTATGCCAAACGTTGACCGTATCGTGATAGCCAGAGAGGAATTGGCCGCTCTGGAACGTACCGTCGCCCAAGACGAAGAGATACGTAGTGTTCCTGCGGTGGTACTCACACGTCCCGGAGATATTCGGCCGAGAATTACTGACCGATCATGGAAAGGTACCTCTGTTCGCAAACCGGTTAAAACCGGC
>JBEPYC010000365.1:0-4543 GCA_041641555.1 Chitinivibrionales bacterium
CCCGGCATGCCCCGTGCGCCCAGTTTTATCTCGAAAGAGTCGAATCATTCACAACTCGCCATTCATTCACGTACCGGTCCCACATGCCTAATCGTCGATGATACCGGTATTTGCGCACCATCTTTACCCTGACACCTTTCAGAAAAAAGAACTCCACTTCAGCCTTTGCCGAATACACTCCTTCTATCCCGCTCTTATACGATGATATCCGGTAGAAGGTCGTATCGGCGATGCTTGTATCCGGCAGCTCGGCCACTACCTGCCGAAGATCATCCTGCACGATCACATCGAGTTTCTTTCTTATTCTTTGCGGACTTTCCTCGATTGCACAACCAACAGAACAAACCATCAACGCCAGTACCAGCGCGAATCCGGCCAAAACCCGCATCGGTCGCTCACTTGATTGTACCACATTTTTTTTCATAGGTCTCTGCATAGAAACAATTTCTTAACCCGTGTGACCTTATGGAAGAAGGTTTGTTTGTGATTGTGTATCAAAGAGATGAATCTTCCTGCCATCCACGAACACTGCAACCTTTTGATTCGGAACAATATCCGCTTCCCTTGTAATGAGAAATCTAAGGATCGTGCCTTTTCCACCTCGGGCAATTATCAGACTGCGGTCACCCAGCGACTCCACCAGATCCACGGTCAGCTCCAGGCAGGTATCGGAGTAACGTCTGCTGATACTATGCTCGACAAAGGATATATTCTGTGGCCGCACCCCCGCAACCACTTCCCGGCTAAGCAACGCTCGCGCCTTCGATTCGCGTTCCCGGTCGAGCGTGAGAAAGCCCAGCGACGTATCGACCCCGACGGCCTCGCCTTTCATCACCACCTGCCCGTTAAGCATATTCATAGCGGGGCTGCCGATAAACTGCGCAGTGAATATCGAACTCGGACTGTCGTATACCACTCGAGGACGATCGAATTGCTCCAGACGGCCGTCGTTGAGCAGTACGATTCTCTCGCTCATACTCATGGCTTCGACCTGGTTATGCGTCACGTAGACAATCGTTTTCCCCACCTGATGATGCACGCGCTTGAGTTCTTCCATTGCAGCCTCGCGTAAGGCGGCATCAAGATTACTCAGTGGCTCATCCAGAAGAAGCACTTCGGGGTCGAGCACCAGGGCTCGAGCCAACGCTACCCTCTGTCGCTGGCCACCGGAAAGTTCCTTGGGCAAACGCTTTTCGAGGCCCTCCAGACGCAACATGGGAAGCACCCATTTGAGTTTCTCTTCCATGGTCGATGCGGGTACTTTTTTGATCTTCATCCCGAAAAGTATGTTGGATCTCACACTCAGGTGCGGAAACAAAGCATAACTCTGAAACACCATCGCAATCGGCCGGTGCTGGGGAGAAATACTGTTGTACTTCTTGCCTCCTATGAAAAGTTCACCATGATCGATTGGTTCCAGACCGGCAATCATTCGGAGAAGTGTCGTTTTGCCGCAGCCGGACGGGCCAAGAAGGGTGACGAATTCACCGCTGCCGATAGAGAGACTGAGCGACTCAATAACCTTGTTCTCACCAAAAGACTTCCGGATGTCTTTCAGAATGACTTCTGCCATGTGTTGGACTTTCTATAAGCTGTTAGGGTCGTCTACTTGACGGCACCCGATGTCACTCCGGCAGTCATGTATCTCTGCAGAAGAAGCGAGAAAAGAATGACCGGGAAACTCAGGCACACCGATATCGCAGCAAGTAGATTTTGCGGCGGCGCGAATGCGAGCTTTTGTTTAAGATACAGAGTCAGCGTTGAGATCTTACCGAGCCCGAGCAGGAAATAGGCAAAAATGAATTCATCCCACGAAAGCAAGAACGTGTAAATGGCAGCGGCAATAAGCCCGGGAATTGCGAGCGGAACCAGTACCTTGCTGAAAACCTGAAACCTGTTTGCACCCATAACGATAGCCTGTTGCTCCAGGTCTTTTGGTATTGGCTCGAAGGCCGATGTTCCGATAAAAATCACATACGGGAGTGCAAGCAGAGAATGAGCCATAATTACACCCCAGTAAGTGTTATGTGCATTGAAACGGATAAAAAGCTCGGCCACGGGAATTACCGAAGCAATATCCGGGAACAACCGGACAGAGATCAGTCCAATCAGCACAAATTTCCTTCCGGGGACTTCATACCGAGCAAGTACATACGAAGCCGGGATTCCGATCAACATCGAGAAACAGACCGTCATGGTCGCGATGATGAGGCTGTTGAGCAACACGGAATAAAACTGCCCATCGCTGAAAAGATACAGAAAATTCCTGAATGTCGGTTCGTGAGGCCACAACGGAATTGGTGCACCACCGGTGTTGATGCTACCTATGTCACTGACCGAATACTTGAATAACAGGAAAAGCGGAGCGACCACCAGGAAAATGGCGCCAATGATTCCTACGATCCAGACCAGACGATAGGCTGGCCCGAGCGGAACGTTTCGCCTATCCACCCCGGTGACCTCCCTCGAAGACAAGTCGGCGGAGCAATTCCGTAATTCCCAACAACACAATAGTAGTCACGATAATACACCCGACAAGCACCAGTGCTACCACCGCCGCTTCGTTGGAATATCCCCAATCATTATATAGTGATTCAATGAAGGTTCCAAGTAGGTCCGTCTGACCAGCAAGAACGAAGGGGAAGATAAACTCTTTCCACATCTCTATGGACCGCAGAAGAAGAACCGCCGAGATAGAAGGTACAATGAGGGGAAGAACCACATGCCGAAACTGGGTTGCCCACCCCCCTCCCATCGTCTTGGCCGCATCAAACAGCTCTGGATCGATAGAAAGGAGACCGGCAAGTATGATAAGCATCGAAATAGGCATATCGCGCCACAGCTTACCGATCATAGAAACACTCAGGGCAAAAAACTCCGAACCACGCCAGTTTATCGGGTTCGAAAGCACCGCTGGAAAGAGCGGATACTTACCCATCAGAAGATGGTTTATGTGCCCGCCGGGATAATCAAAGAGGATAAACAGCAGGATAGCCGTCACCAGGGCGGGCACGGCTAAGGGCAGCACCAGAATACCTCTTACGAAATTGCGCCCAATAAAATGCCGGTACAGTATCAGACTGAGAACGATTCCGACCAGCAGCTCAAGCGGCGTTCCGATGATCACGAATACAGTCGTGTTCACCAGCGCACTCCTGAACTGAGGCATCGACACGACCTTGGCAATAGTCTGCAGTGTCGGGAACGCCCCGGCATCTG
The DNA here is from genome assembly GCA_041641555.1 of Chitinivibrionales bacterium. Lineage (GTDB taxonomy): Bacteria > Fibrobacterota > Chitinivibrionia > Chitinivibrionales > WJKA01 > JBEPYC01. Next base: position 3,220 of record JBEPYC010000365.1, read on the forward strand.
AGGTCGGCGCGGAAAATGAAAGCCCGATCAGGTAAATGAGAACGACGAACAGAAAGCTAAGGAGATAGAGGGCCGCGGGTAAAAGCGGCCATATCTCCTTGAAGTGTAAGACGATGCCCTGGGATTTGTGGCGGGCCATACTCCGGTAAAAACGCACTCCGCAGAGCGCTTACTGTGCCACGTCCACTGCGGCCATGATGTTTTCAAGACGTTTTGAGAACTCACCCGCAAGTTTCATTTTCATGGAGGAATACTCAATAGCGCCATCTTTTTCTGCATCGTAGTCGACACAAAGCCTGTACCACGCGTCAACATACAATTGAGAAACATCCGCGTACTGACGTACCAGAGGAACGGTAGTCAGATTATTGGCACGAATCTGCTCTACCGACGTGCCGAAAATCTCGCCGACCCAGCCTCGTTCGAAGACTTCAGGAAGATTCATGAGCAGGTCTTTTCTGACTGGAATCATGCCGAAACGAGTAGATTCCTGAGCCTGTACTTCTTTGCTCGTCATGAACCGAATGAAATTGTAGGCCATTTCCTTGTTGGGACAGGTTTCGGGGACTCCCCACCACCATCCGCCCGTCGAGATCGAACGACTGCCTTCATAAAGCGGCTTACCCGTATTATCCAGCCCGAATGAGACGGCTTTGGGCACCACGGCAACTCCCATATCACTGGCGTCGGGCAAGTATCCCGGCATTCCCGGATCTTCCTTCCACCCATGCACATTGAAACAATCTATCTGCTGCAGATAGGACAGGTACACCTTTCCATCTTTAATACCATTATAGATGTCAGAGCCTTTCCACTTATCCTGCCACATGCTGAAGTTGTACAGTTTGTTTCGGACAAAGATGTTCTCCCACAGAAACATCTCCGCGACCTTATCGGAAGAAATGTCCAGCAGCTCATCCTTGGTCGCACCCAGCTGAAGAGCACGATCGACAAGGAACAGCGCAGTTCCACCGTATTGTGCACCGCGGTGAGCGATCCTTCCAACCTTCACACCATTGTATTCTTCATTTGCCCAGATGGAACCGACTGTGTACAAATCGTAGAAATCCCATTCCCCCGGGTTGCTTTCCAGTTCGTATCCGACAGGCAAACCGTACCCGTTGTCCGCCTTCAACTCTTCATTTATTCGATCCCTGTGATTCTCGAATTTCTCGATGGCATCGGCAACCTTGGACTTACGGTAGAACAAGATGCGGGTTTCGAGCTTGCGCGGGAAATAATACAATTGGTCATCCACGTACCCAAGCCCGCTTCCAAGCGGATGATACTCGGCCAGGTCCTGAATCACCTGGGCAGAATCCCC
>JBEPYC010000366.1:0-4536 GCA_041641555.1 Chitinivibrionales bacterium
GCATTTGGTTTTCTTCCAAGCTTCTGCTCGAGAATCGCCTGAGTTTTGCCGATCTTATGGATTGTCCCGACCCGGTTCAAGGGGAGTTTTATGATCCGGGACTGCTCTGCCAGTGCCTGCAGGATACTCTGCCGAATCCACCATACCGCATAGGAAATAAATTTGAAGTTCTTTTTCTCATCATAGCGTTTTGCCGCCCGCAGAAGCCCCAGGTTTCCTTCGTTGATCAAATCACTGAGCGGAAGCCCCTGATTCTGGTAGTTCCGTGAAACACTGACCACAAAACGCAGGTTTGACCGGACAAGATGATCGAGTGCTTTGCGATCTCCACGGCGGATCCTTACCGCAAGTTTTCCCTCCTCTTCCAGAGAAAGGGTGCGGTGCTTGGAGATTTCCTTTAAATACAAAGCCAGAGAGCTTTCTTCGTTCAGAAAGCGCGGCGAATCTGCTGGACCCGGTTTCATGGGAACCATCCGAATGGGAGGGTAATTGTTTCTTTTCTGTGGAAACGGCTCGAAAGACGCTTAGAAAATACACCTTCTAAGAATCAAACTCAACCTCACCCGAATGGCTTTAAAAGGCCAGAAAACCTTTCCCCTCCCGGGACCGGAGGAGGTTCCACAACGGATCTGGAAACCACGTTTTATTTTCACTGAGGCCTTTTTCACAGGAATCCGCGCTTCACCAGGCGCTCATTCTTTTACCATAAGGAAAGAGCACATGGAAATAATAGTATGCAAATTCGGTGGTTCTTCGGTCGCTACAGCAGAAAAACTGCAGAAGATCGAAGCAATTCTTGAAAACAATCAATCACGTAGATGCGTGGTTGTGTCTGCGCCCGGCAAAGCACCGGACATGCACACCAAAGTGACAGACCTTCTGATTACCGCAGCAAAGAAGGCACTCGAGGGACAAAAGGTAGACGCCGAGCTTGGAGAAATCCGACGCCGGTACACCGGAATGTACCAGAAACTCGGAGTAGAAAAAGCAACCATAGATACCATTCTCTCTGATTTGGACCAGCGCCTCTCTTCGGATACCAGTCTGAAAGAGAAGTTCCGCGATATGGTTGTCTCTGCCGGTGAAGATCTGAATGCGAAGCTTTTCGCTGAATACCTCAAGACTAAAGGCACCAAGGCTCGATACGTATCTCCGGCAGAGGCGCGTTTCCTGGTTACCGCAGAATTTGGCGATGCACAGCCGCTTGAGGAAAGCACGCCAAATGTTGCAGCTCTCAGACAGATTTGTTCCGAAGAAATCGTTGTGTTCCCTGGTTTTTTCGGGGTAACCACAGACGGAGACATTGCCACGTTTTCCCGTGGCGGCTCCGACCTGACCGGTTCGTTTCTGGCCGAAGCACTCGACGCTGCGGAATATGAAAACTGGACAGATGTCGACGGGATTTATAGCTGCAATCCAACCCTGGTAGATTCGCCGGTTCAGATTCCGGCCCTTACCTACAAGGAAATGCGCGAACTCTCTTATATAGGCTTCACGGTCTTGCATGAAGAAGCGGTGCGTCCCGCGATGCGCAAGATGATCCCCATTCGACTTCGCAACACCGATAACACCGATAACCAAGGCACCCTGATCGTGGCGCAGCGTCTTCCCAGTGAGCGCGATATTGTGGGAATAGCGAGCAGAGGCGGGTTCTGCAGTTTTACCCTGGAAAAGTTCCTCATGAACCGGGAACTCGGATTCGGCCGGAGGTTGTTATCCATTTTCGAAGAGCACGAGCTCTCCTACGAACACTGCCCTTCGGGAGTTGACAATATTTCGATCATACTCGAACAAGACCAGCTCACTCCCGAATCAGTCAATAATATCATCAGAGCCATCGAAGATCAGCTTCAACCCGACAGTATTCGCACTGAATTCAATATCGCTCTGGTATCAGTCGTTGGCGAAGGGCTGCTTCATAAACTGGGCGTTCTCGGACAGGCCGCAACGGCTCTATCTCGTGAAGGAGTGAATATCAAGATGGCCAACCAGGGCAGTTCGGAAATGAGTATTATTTTCGGAATCGATGCCGCCGATGAAACTCAAGCGGTAAATGCGCTCTACGATGAGTTTTTCGGGTAGTTTCGGCGCCAGTTCCTATTCGAAAAAGCGATGAAAAGACGCGGGAAGCTCTCGGTAGAGCTTCTCTGAAATATCGGGGAGTTCCGCTGAGTTGTACGTGTGCCAGTAGAGCGCGGTCAGGTCATGAAGCATTCCCGTACGGGCATCGTCTATGACTGCGGCAAAGGTTTTGGCCGTGTAAGTGCGCTCCAGCTCAACATTTTCCATCTTGTCCATCATGAAAATCGCTTCCAGCCCCTCGGCGGTAACTGTCCCGTAGTCTTGCCCGTAAAACTCATGGCGAATACTGAAATCGCCTGGTTCCAACTTCACTTCAGGGAAAGTGTCGTCGAGAGAACGAAGCAAAGCGATAGTTTCGGATGCAAGGTCCATGCAGCGGCGGAAACTCGCGTAATCCTTGTCGACAACCCGGATGCATTCGACCCGGGTATTCCATCCCATTGCCCGCAGACCAATGAGCAGACCGACTGCGGTCCCGGTCGTTCCAAGCGGCACATAGATCACATCAGGACGCGGCAACAGGCCACTGGACACTTGCTCCTCCAGCTCAAAAGCGGCACTTACATAGCCAAGTGCACCGCAGGAAGAAGACCCGCCCGGGGCAATTACATATGGCTCTCGCCCGGACCGTGCCCGCTCTGACTCTCTTAATCGAGCGGCGCACCGCCCGAAATGGGAGAAATGTTCACAGTAATGTAATTCTGCTCCAAATTCACGCTGAAGAAGCAGGTTTTGTTTTACATGAGATGAGGTGGGTTGATCGGTGAGTATAGCAATACTTCGAAGACCTGACTGGCGGGCATAAACCGTTGTGGCAAGAGCATGATGCGAGCCTGCAGCTCCAAATGTCAGTACCGCTTCGGCTCCCTGCTCTATAGCCTCGCCAATGGAGAATTCGAGCTTCCGAACTTTGTTCCCGCCGTAGATTTTGCCGCTCTGCCCATCGTTTTTCATCCAGAGACTTTCAAACCCGATCGAAGCGCCTACTCGAGGTAGAGACAAAACGGGTGTGGGCCAGGTACCAAGTCGTTTGCGGGGAAATGCTCTGGTACCGGGAAACTGCATCTGCAAAGGCAACAACCCGCTCCTCCTTAAACTCTCCGATGATCGAGGTGACTCGTGGATAGGAAGGGTGGAAATCCTCCAAAACCCGTACCAAAACTATGTCCAAGCGAAGCTTTCATGCAAGCAAAGCGAACTCTCTGAAATCCGTATCACAGATTACACTGGAGTGCCTCCAGGGTAGATGCGACAAAAAAACATACTGAGACACACTAACGGAACCAGAAAAACGTATAACTTCTCCCCCTTCGGGGGGAACCATCTTGTCGTTTTTTCTACAATCTTTTTTTACCGCTTAATCATCATTGCCCTTGAAACACGTTCAGTACACCATCGCTGCGATTGCATTTCTGTTGCTTCCTCTCGCCGCTACCGGCCAGGATACCATCTATATCGATGGCATGATTGTCTGGTCTCAACAGGCTGATTCGGCGGAGGATATGGCAAAGGTCAGCCAGTATCAGATCAATGCAATGAACACTGCCCTCCGGAATACAAACCTTCCGGTCAAAATCCGCCTCGTGTATTCGGGAAAGATCGACTATGACGAGGGTACGATTGGTTCGGACGTTTCCTATCAGAACCTTAAACGGGGAGCGGGGAAACTCAGTGAAGTCCACCGGCTGCGAGACTTTCATGGAGCAGACCTGGTCTGCCTCATTCTGGTGAATCCCGGGCTGATTGGTCGCTCAAACAGCTGGCATTACGCTGGGCCCAATCCGCAGCACGCCTTTGCCGCACTCCGCCTCAAGTACTGCGACAACCCGTTACTGGCACACGAATGGGGCCATAATCTCGGGTGCGCCCACGGCCATGGCGAATCTCAGTCGACACAATCCGATGCACACGAGTTCTCACACGGCTATCGCTTCTCGGTTGGAGGAACAGAGCGAAGAACCATTATGTGTACGCCTTATAGTACAACCAAAACGGTGCTTCAGTACTCAAGCCCTTTCCTCTTTTACGAAGGCGTTCCGACGGGAGCTGAGGGATCGGCTGATAACGCTCTATCAATCATGAGGAACGCACCTCATGTTGCGCAGTATCGACATCGTCCCAATCTGGAACACCCCTTACCCGAAACGCCCCCCGAGGCAGTTCCCGTTTCAGTTCAGTAGAAGATGCCCTACTTTTCGGACGCAGGCAGCTTGGTTATATCGATATCTTCGAGATCCGGTGGGACCGGATTTCTGATGATTACGTCGAAAAACGGCTCGCGCGCTTTTACCAGTTCATCGAGCAGCAGTTGTTTCATTTCCTCCCGCGTCCCGGGCTGAGTCGAAGCGAGATTGTTCATCTCGTATGGATCTTCTGCGGTGTTGAACAGCATTTCGCTTCCGTCTTCGTAAAACGCATATTTCCACGAATCCGTGATAATGCCACGCCAGTCTT
>JBEPYC010000367.1:0-4508 GCA_041641555.1 Chitinivibrionales bacterium
TTCCGGGCAATATTCGAGGGAGCCGATGACGGCATTCTGCTCTGCGATGCCGACACGCAGCAGCTTGTCATGGGTAATGGGGTGATTTGCGTCATGCTCGGCTATACCGAAGATGAAATCCCCCGTTTGACCGTAGCTGATATCCATCCCGAAGACGGCCTCCGAAAAGCACAGGAGGCCTTCTCCTCTCAACGCTCCGGAGAGATTCGTCTTGCCGTAGACCTTCCGATGCAGCGCAAAGATGAAAGCGTGTTTTATGCCGATGTAAGCAGCTCACCAATGATGATTGGAGGGAAAAAGTACCTGCTGGGCATTTTCCGAGATACCAGTGAACGAAAACAGATGCAGGATGCCCTGAAAACGGCGCTTCACGAGCTGGATGTGATTTATAACTCTACGCCGGTTGCCATGTTTCTGGTCAACCAGGAACGGCAGGTGCTCGAAGCAAACCATGCAGCCGGACTTTTCGCGGGAAGCTCCCCGCAGGATATGGCGGGAAAACAAGGGGGAGAGGCACTTCGATGCCGGCATCATCGGGATGATCCGCGGGGGTGTGGTTTCGGACCCTCGTGTGCAGTCTGTGCAATCCGAAAGGCCGTCCAGGAGACGTTTGCCACTGGTGAAACGCTCGAGGGAATCGAAGCCTGGTTGCCGCTGGGAAATGCACACAGCGAGGAGACCTGTCTTCTGGTGACGACTTCGTACCTCAATACAAGCAGTACCCCTGCAGTCCTGGTCTGCGCTCTGGATATCACCGAACGAAAACAGAATGAACAGAAACTTGCACAGACCAATAATCTTCTGGAAGAACAGACCGCGCGGGCAAATAGCATGGCGGCCCAGGCCGAAATGGCAAACGCCGCCAAGAGCGAGTTCCTTGCCAACATGAGTCACGAGATACGTACCCCTATGAATGGCGTGATCGGCATGACCGGGCTCTTGCTGGAAACCCAGCTTTCCCAGCAGCAGCGTGAGTACGCCGGGCACAGTCTTTCCAGTGCGCGAGCACTCCTTGGTATTATCAATGACATACTGGACTTGTCGAAAATCGAATCTGGCAAGCTCAGCATGGAATTCATCGATTTCGAGCTTCAGGATGTTCTCGATGAGGTTGTGGGTGTCATTCGGGTGAAAGCAGAGGAGAAAGGATTGGGTTTTCGCTGTACCGTCTCCGACAGCGTGCCTGCGCATCTCAACGGCGACCCCGTTCGCCTTCGGCAGATTCTGCTCAACCTCGTTTCCAATGCAGTGAAGTTTACCGATAAAGGTGAAGTGTCGGTCAGAATAGAAGACATATCGGAGAAACAACAGGGGGTTTGTCTCCGGTTTTCGGTTCACGACACGGGTATCGGTATTCCCAGGCACCGGCAGGAAGGAATATTTACCGAATTCAGCCAGGTCGATTCATCGATTACCCGCAAGTATGGTGGAAGCGGACTGGGTCTTGCAATATGCAAAAAGCTGGTCAGTCTCATGAACGGCACCATCGGTGTAAGCTCCGAAGAAGGGAAGGGGTCGGAATTCTGGTTTTCCGTTTGTTTCGACAAACTACACAGCCGCCACGAACCCAAGAGTTCCAGACGTTCTTTCCCAGGCAATCCGGTAGCATCGAAACCGGATACACGCATGCCGTATCAGGGATCGAGGGTACTGCTGGCCGAAGACAACATCGTGAATCAGAAAGTCGGCATTGGAATTCTCAAGAAATTCGGAGTGGATGTCGAGCTGGCCGAGAATGGGGCAGAAGCCATCAGCGCTTTACAGAAATTTTCGTATGATCTGGTACTTATGGATGTACAGATGCCCCAGATGGATGGATTCGAAGCGACACGCCGGATTCGAGACCCCAAATCAAACGTCCTTTCCCACGATGTCCCCATCATTGCACTGACCGCCCACGCCATGGCCGGTGATCAGGAACAATGCCTCGCCGCCGGCATGAATGACTACCTCCCCAAACCAATCAGCATGAACGGGATGGCTGCAGTTCTCGAGAAATGGCTGAGATGTTCAATCGAGGACTCTTCAATCGTTCAATCAAAAGCAGGAGTGAGGAGTGAGGAGTGAGGAGGCAAGCAAAATTCGAAATTCAAATTGGCAAACTGTACCGGTCTGCCTATGCTTCGGGAGTCTGAGTGTTCAGGATGGCGGTGTGGGGGAGGCCGGGATTGCGTTTTTAGCCGGATTCTTGGGTTCCCAGGGTGAAATAGAAAGTCGCCCCTTTGCCTTCTTCGCCTTCGGCCCACACTCTGCCTCCATGTCGTGCAATGACGCGCTCGACAATTGGCAAGCCGACTCCGGTACCATCGAATTCGCGTTGTGAATGAAGACGTCGGAACGGTTTGAAAAGCTCCTTGGCCTGACTCTTTGGGAAACCGGCTCCATTGTCGCGAACAAAACAGACCCTCGTTTCATCCTGCTCGAATGTTCCGAATTCGATGCAGGCGCACTCTTTTTTGGATGAGAATTTCCAGGCGTTTCGGAGGAGGTTTTCCAGTGCCAGTGTGATAAGACGCGGGTCGACGAATGCATGCACATTGGGTTGTATCGAGAAGTCGCATGAACGTTCGGGTGCAGTGTCTTTGAGCTCCTTGAGATACTCATCGACCCGCGCGGAAAGATCCAGGTCGATACGGCTCATCTCGTGGCGTCCCACCCGGGAAAGCGTGAGCATGTCATCGATAATATTTGCCATCCTGTGCACGGCGTGATCGATCCGGTGCAGGTAGTCCTTGCCTTCATCATCAAGACGTTCCGCATAGTCCTCCCGGAGAGCAGTAGAAAACCCCCCAATGCTGTTCAGCGGACTTCGCAGGTCATGAGAGACCGAGTAGGAAAACGATTCGAGCTCCCCATTGGCAGCTGCGAGTTCTTCGGTCCGGCGCTGCAATGTCTGCTCCGCCGTTTTCCGTTCGTTTATGTCTTCAATGATGGCGATTTCATAATCGGGCCGGCCTTCTTCGTCACGCACCAGGGAAAGAGTGAGACGTGCCCAGGAGTGGTGTCCTTTTTTGTGGATAAATCGTTTTTCTACCGAGTAGCTGTCGAGATCACCCGCCGCCATTTGCTTGAATGGAATGAGGTCGAGATCGATATCGTTGGGATGGGTGATTTCGGGCCAGGGAGTTGCCTTGAACTCCTCGGCACTGTATCCGAGGATTGAGCAGAAAGCTGCATTGACATCGATCCATTTTGCATCGTGAAACGAAACGCGGCCAATACCGACCGCGGCCTGTTCGAACACGGCTCTGAACTTTTCTTCGCTCTGCCGAAGGGCGTACGCTGCTTCAATCTGCGACGAAACATCCTTGAAAAAGACCGAAACACCGGCCGGCGTTGGAAATGCACGGATCTCGACCCACAGGTCGTATCCGGCATGAAAACTGATGTCGGTAACAGGCTCTCCGGTCCGAAGTACCTGTTCGTATTTGCTGATTGTCTTGTACGATTCGGGATCAGGGTACAGTGCCCGGACGTCCTTGCCAAGAATCTCCTCGCGCTGTACCCCCTGCATACGCTCCGCGTGGGTATTTGCATATGTATAGCGGAGATGCTTGTCGAAACTGACGAAGGCATCGGGCATGCTCTCAAGCACTTCGACAAGGCGCTGCCGGCTCTCATCCAGGGCGGCTCTTGTCGTGATCTCCGTAACATCTTTACCGTCAACCAGAATTTCGGTCACATTCCCCAACTGGTCCCGCTCCGCATGTGCGCTCCAGGAGATGCGGATCCCGATGCCATCACGGCGAAGGATCTCGCTCTCATTGGTGTAGTAGTTTTTCGGATTCTTAACAATATCATCCCACATCCGGGAATTATCGTTGCCCTCAGAATCGATCCGGGGAATAATCGTTCCTACAAACGGCTTGCCGGTGACCTCGTCGCGTGAGTACCCGAAAAGCTTTTCACTGAAACGATTGAAATAGGTAATAGTCCCATCGGCATCAACCCCGATAATGATACTGTTGACATTCTCTACAAATCGTCGGTAGCGCTCTTCGGACCGGGCCCGACCCCTCTGGGAATTCTTCTGCGCCGTAACGTCTTCGATTATCAGCTGAATGAGATCAGGCATGCCGTCGTTGCCTGGGAGACGGCGGGCATCGAGTACCATACTTTTTCCGCCAATGGCGTCGAACCGATGCTCAATCCGGGAACCCTCAGAGCTGTTGCGGGATAGGATCGTTTCCAACAGGTCGCGAAGTTCGGGAAAATCCCACTGACCGTTGTGCAGAGAGAAGATTGGGTGGTTCGCCGTTTCTTCTTTCGAGACCGAAAACCGCTTGAGGAAGCTGCTGTTTGCCGAGAGTATCCGAAGCCGTTGATCGAGAATGAGAATGGAATCTCGAACCGAGTCGAAAATCGACTCAAAAGAGCTATATGCATTTTGGAAACCTGAATTCATCGACACTCCAGATTACACGGCTCTAAGGTAGGTGGGTACCTATGGAAAAATACATGCAAGAAAGCTGCCGAAGGGGGGAATCCTCAATCTGAGGATCAGGGGC
>JBEPYC010000368.1:0-4472 GCA_041641555.1 Chitinivibrionales bacterium
TACGTACCAGAAAAGCGGTGCCGTGATAAGAAGCATCAGATACGCATGGTCGATCGGCAACGCCACCGGCAGATACATTAGCGTCATCAGTACGCCGCTGCCCGCAAAGCCCACGATAAAGCGATTGCGTTTGGTTCGGAGATCCCGTTCTCTCTGCTTTTCCTGCTCCGCCGCAGCGGCTTCCGAATCCGCCCCCAAAAAACGATACCCGGCCTCCTCGATAACCCCGCCGATATCCTGAATACTCACGGTAGCAGGGTCGAACTGGACTTCTGCCCGCTCATTGGCAAAATTCACCTTGGCTTCTTCGACACCCTTGTATTCCTTGAGCTTACGTTCGATGGTCAATGCGCAGTTTGCGCAATGCATTCCGGTAATTCTAACCGTTTTTTCAGTTTGTGACATATTCCAGACCCGTCTGTACCAAGAATTGATTTCAATCATCAGACCCAATCCACGAGGATACAATGCACGCAACTAACATGCCATGATTCAAAAGTGGCATACGCGCTCTGAGGAGCAGGGCATTCCTCAAAAGCCTGCATCATATAGTTGCGAGGTGTATGCAACTGTTGCGTCGTCGTTGCGCTTGCATCCCGAAACCTGAGGATTAGATGCGTGGAACTCGAGAAACGGATCGGGTACGCTTCTCATCCAATCTCGTTCACGTGGTTCGGGATCGATGGGGATTATGCATAAACCCCGCCCGAAAGAAATGACAGGGGATAGTCTGTACCAAAGAAAAGTTCCCCTGTACCACCAATATGACCCGGAACACTATCATTTGCTGGTGGATACAGAGGAACTCTGGTTGAACTCAAGTAGATCAGTGGGAATCGCTTTTCGGCACAATCCAAAAGAGCGCCGCACAAGAACCTGTTACCTGTGGGTACCTCGATGGCTCTGCAATAGATTTAGATCGTCTCCGGAGCCTGCCCCATTTCAGAAAGTTTTTTGAGGTATTTGGATGGGTTCTTTTCTATCTGCGCGATGCATCCGGCGCAACAGACATACACCCGCTTTCCTTCAACTTCAGCATACTGGCTTTTGTTAATTTTGCCACCCATGACAGGACAGGTACTCTGCGGTGCCAGCGATGTCTCCTGAGGAACCGAAGCCGGAGTCTGGCCCATGTTGCTCAGCTTCTTCAGGTATTTTTCCGGGTTTTTGTTGAATGTTTTATCACATCCTGCACAACAGAAATACACTCGCTTGCCCTCGTAGTCAGCGTACACATTTTTGTTGATCTTTCCGCCCATGACCGGACACGTGGTTTGAGCCTTCGCTTCTACCGCTTCGGTTTTTGCCGCACCATGATCATGATTACAATGCCCGTGGTGCTTGGAACCCTTCGAACCTGCATGGATTCCCCAAAAACTCACCAGTGTTATTGCAGCGCCGACTGCCAAGAGCTTCTTCATTAACGCCTCCTCTGTAGGGGTTCTGGATATTTGCCGGAAAAACGCTTGAGGAGATACCACGGCAAAGACCGGGCCACCCAAAAAGTGCCTTTTATCGCTCATGAGGGCCACCCCAGGAAAATGCGTGCTGAATACTCAACACATGTGTCCAGAGTCATGCTGAAAATCCAGCACTCTGAGGCCAGAAATCCGCTGGGGTGCAATTCTGCTCACGCCTCCAAAGAACAGCACGAACTCAAACGGAGGAGACCGCGGCCCCAAACCATTTCTTCCAGAAATCGGGCCAAACATTGCCGTTCCTTCGAATCACTGCTATTTTAGATACACCAGCCAATGTATCGACGCGGGAAGCGTAGGTAATGTCCTGCTTACCGCATATCATGCCGTGTACGTGCAACGTATCCGACAGTATCATCTTTCCGGGCTCTTCGGCCTTACAGGTATCAATGAAAGCAAAAACTGTCTGGCTTCTGGTAGCGGTGATCATCATATCTCTGCTGCACTACCTATCTCCGGTGCAGTATCATCATCTTCACGCTATCTACCAGCGCCTCTATTATGTGCCGATCATACTGGCATCGTACTGGTTTGGGATGAAAGGCGGACTTGGACTGGCCATTCTTTCCGGGGCAAGCTACTTGCCGCATATCATCTTCCAGTGGTCCTTTCATCCGCACGAAGCCTTTACGCAGTATGTCGAGATAGTGATGTTTCTGGTTGTGGCCAGCATGGTGGGTGTACTCTCGGATATTCAGAGGAAGCAGCGAAGGCGGATTGAAGAAGCGATGCATCAGATTCGGCGAATGGACCGATTGTCCCTTCTGGGGCAACTGGCGGCGGGATTAGCTCACGAAATTCGAAATCCCCTTGGAGGCCTGATTGGATCGGCCGAAATTCTGCAGACCGGCCTGGAAAAAGGCCATCCGAAACGTGAGTTTGCCGATATCATGCTCAAGGAACTGAGCCGCTTGAAAGCCAAACTCAACGAGTTTCTATTTTTTGCCAAACCCGCTGCCCCACAGATTGTCCCTAACGACATCAATGATGTAGTCAAGGCAAGCGTCTCACTGGTCGAAAAGCAGGCATCACGCTCCGGAGTATCCGTGCGTCTTCAGTTGGATGAAGCCATCCCGATGATACCTATGGATTCGGAGCAAATCAAACAGGTCGTTCTCAATCTCATGCTCAATTCTGTCCAGGCCATGCCCGAAGGTGGAAGCATAACAGTGTGTACCTGCTTAACAAAGAACGGTATCCGGCTTTCTATCGAAGACCAGGGCGAAGGAATCAGCAGGGAAGATCTCGAGAAAATTTACGAACCGTTCTTTACAACCAAACCTGAAGGAACCGGGTTGGGGCTGGCGATCGTGCGACAGCTGGTCGACGGGATGGGTGGCAGCATTCAGGCCGTGCCTCTGGAGACTGGAACCAGGTTCGAAATAGGGATACCTCATGGACAGAACTAAAATCATGATAATCGATGACGACCAGAGCCTTCTGCGAGTCATGCAGCACCACCTGGAAGAAGCTGGTTACCTGACGGTGACTGCAAGCGATGGCCAGGAGGGACTTATCCGACAGCGAGAGGATCCCTGCCAGGTAGTATTCACCGACATTCGGATGCCCAGGCTCTCCGGTCTGGACTTCATCACGGCGGTTCGCGAGTTCGACCAGGCTGCATCGATTGTGGTAATCACGGGCTTTCCCACCATAGAAAACGCTGTGGAGGCAATGAAGGCCGGTGCTCTGGATTTCATACAGAAGCCCGTCGAACGAGATCGTCTCCTGGCGGTTGCTCAAAAGGCAACCGAGTACTTCGCGCTTCGCTCCGAAAACCAGCGTCTTCGGACCCTGGTTGCCGATCACCTCAATTTTGGCAATATGGTCGGATCTTCCCCGGCTATGCGATCAGTGATCCGCCAGGCGCAGCTTGCCGCCGAATCAAACGCAACGGTGCTCATCCAGGGCGAAACGGGTACGGGAAAAGAACTCCTGGCAAAGGCGATTCACCAGAACAGCTCGCGGGCGACTCGACCGTTTATGGCAATAAACTGCGCCGCGGTTCCAGCCTCGCTCCTTGAGTCAGAGCTTTTCGGACACATTCGCGGAGCGTTTACGGGAGCACTCTCGGACAGGAAAGGAATGATCGAAGACGCTGCCGGGGGAACGTTTTTTCTCGATGAAGTCGGCGATCTGCCCATGGAGCTTCAGCCAAAGCTTCTTCGGGTCCTTCAGGAACGTGAGTTTCAGCCGGTCGGCAGCAATACGGTCCGTCCGGTCGACGTGCGGTTTATGGTGGCAACGCACCAGAATCTTTCGGCAATGGTGCAGGAAAGGTCTTTTCGGGAAGATCTTTTCTATCGGCTGAATGTTGTCCCGATCGCACTCCCGCCTGTCCGGGAACGACGCGAAGACATCATTCCACTCTTCTTTCATTTTCTCAGAGAAGCCGCTGTGGATGAGCAGAAAGATGTTCCCGATATAGCTCCCCTGGTCCACTCACAACTCGAACGGTATAGCTGGCCCGGAAATGTCCGGGAGATACAGAATGTTGCCCGGCGTATCCTGGCACTGCATACAGGCGGAACGGTGGGACTGGACAGACTCCCCGAACAGATCGTATCCATACCGGAGAAAAAACCTAACCTGATGTCGGAGCTACCCCCCGAAGGTATCGACCTGGAAGAATGGGTCGATCGTCTGATAATCCAGGCGCTTCAGAAGAACGACTGGAACCAATCGAAAACCGCAGCTTACCTGAATATCTCACGAAACACCCTGGTGTACCGCATGGATAAAAGACCACTTCTGAAAACAGCCCGGCAAGAACGGGAGAACCCGTAAGCCGACGCAAAGGCCCTGAATCTCTTGTTAGACTTCCTGCGCTCGGCTACACGCCACAGCCGGTAATGTTGACTCTCCCGGTTATGTTTCTGTAGAATTGAACCGTGACACTACTCTCGCCCATATCCATGCTCGCCGGCTCGATGTTCGTCACTCTGGCGACTCTTTCCGTGTGGCGCCGTGTTGACCCGCGGATCCACGCACTTC
>JBEPYC010000369.1:0-4443 GCA_041641555.1 Chitinivibrionales bacterium
ACCTTCAAATATACCTATGCTCCGAGAGCACCCGCCCCCAGACCTCATACGGCCCCGGCCCTTCGAGAACATCGTGAAACTGCTCGTACCGGTCGGGCCACAAGACGATATCAGCGCATTTTATGTGCCGTTGGTATTAAGACGATTTCTCCGGTGGCGTGTGTATTCGCCCCTGCGATTTGTTTCGGTTTCTCGAGTACCACGATGCCAACTGGTGCGGCCCCGCATGCAGTGGACGCTACCCGCCTTCTTCGAACTACGGTGCGCAAGAAATACAAAACACACCTGCGGAAAGTTTTCTTCAAGTGGCAGGGCCGGCAATAAATACCACATTAGTTGATGGGTGCGGGTTAACCGAACCGTTTGTCTACCGGTAGCCCCAACCACCCGCGACCCTGGCGCAGTGCCACCCTAAAAATCTGGGTATTAAAATCATGCTGCTAAATTATCACTACTATATATCACCCCCACATCCCGGTACATCTCAAACCGGGTAAACGATTTTTCGAGTTTCTCCGAGGCCAGCTTCAGGTCGATCTGGCCCGGGGACCAGGCGACCGACCGGAGATACTCGGCTTCGATACTATACGTGTCGTGCTCCGAGAGTACCCGCCCCCAGACCTCATACGGCCCCGGCCCTTCGAGAACATCGTGAAACTGCTCGTACCGGTCGGGCCACAAGACGATATCAGCGCATTCGCTTTTGTCCTGAATCGTGAGAAACATCATTGCCCGGCGTCCGCGGGTGACCGCATGCACCCGTCGGGTCACCGGCCATCCGAACACCTTGATCCTGTGGCCGGCATGCTTCCCGATATCCGCCGCAGAAACCGCACCGCGCGATGACGGGTGAAGGCGCAGAATCTCCAGAATGTTGCCCGAAATCATATAGCCCAGAAGATCAAGCTCGAAAAAACACTTCTCGGCGAATGTGTAATCGCTCAGGCCGGGGTGAAGATGCTCCCGGTCAAGATCCGCGTACTCGTCGAACATCGACACCGAATCGGCGCCATCCCGCCCATAGATGCCATCGAGCAAATACAGGTGCTCCGGCCGGGTCAGCCCGAACCCATCGAATGCTCCCACCAGAATCAGGCTCTCGATCTCTTTGCGGTGAATCGGGACGCGTTTGATAAAGTCGGCCAGGTTACGGAAGGGCCCTCCGGCGGAACGGTTGATTTCGATCTGCTCCCGCGCTGCCCGGCGAAGATTCCTTATGTGCATGAAGCCTGGCCGAATCCAGTTGTGTTTACCCCAATAGGCGTTTTTTGATTGATTGATATCGATTGGAAGAACCCGTACCCCCCACCGCCGGGCTTCATCGAGATAGATATCCCGGGTATAAAACCCATGGTTGTTGCTTATCACCGAGGCCAGAAACTGGGCGGGGTAGTAGGCCTTGAGATAGGTGCACTTAAACGACAACTGGGCGTAGCTGGCACTATGCGATTTGCAGAAACTGAATCCGGTAAACGAGCTGACCCGATTCCACAGCTCGAATGCCTGATCGCGGGTAAGCCCCGTTTTGCTCATGCAGCCATCCATGAACTCACGCGCGACCGCTTCCCATTGCGCTACCGGCACCGCTCCTTCGTGCAGACTGTTCATCATTTTGCGAATCTTGTCGGCCTTTTTGTAGCTCAGACCCGCAATATGGTGGCAGATTTTAGTGACATCTTCCTGAAACGCGCAGACATCGTGGGTCTCGCCCAGGATCGGCTCCAGCGATGGGTGCACGAACTGCCAGTCGAAAATGCCCTGTTTTGCCTTGCGGTGCCGCTCGATAAACGTTTTGGTGTAACCGGTTCCCGCCGGGCGGATCAGACTCGAAGTTATCGTAACTTCTTCGAATGTCTCGACTTGTGCTTTCTTGTTTAAACGGGTTTGTGCGGGGCTTTCTATGTAAAAGATCCCGCGGGTGCGACCTTTTTTCAAAATGTCTTTCACGAGCGGATCGTGATAACATTTCTCGAGGTCATCCACCCGCGGGTCGGCCAGATTTTGTTCCGAAAGCTGGGCCAGTGTGTCGCGCATGACCGACAACGACCCATTCCCCAGAAGGTCGAATTTGATCAACCCGAGTTCATCGATTCCGTTGTGCATGTCGATCTGCGTGATTATCCGGTTCTTCTCACCCCCCGAATACTCGCAGGCAACCCGCCGGTAGATCGGGTCGTTGGTCACAAGAACGCCGCCCGGATGTTGCCCTAAAAAACGTGGTTTTCCGCGAATACGCTCTGAAAATGCCACAATTCGATCGATTTCGCTGTCTTCGATACGCCGCGTTGCGGTACGGCGGCTCTTGAGAATCTTCGTGATTTCTTCTTCGGTATACCCGAAAACCTTTGCCGTTTCCCGAAATGCCGCCCGGCGTCGGAAATGATTGGTCGTACAGGTAATCGCCACCCGGTCCCGGCCCCATCGATCGATCATGTAATCCAGAGCTTCATCGCGCTCATCCCACCCGAAATCCAGGTCCGCATCGGGGGGAGATGCACGGTCTTCGTTGAGAAATCGTTGGAAATACAAGTTGTAACGTATTGGATCAAGGTCACTTACGCCAAGATTGTAAAACGTGATCGCATTGGCCGCACTTCCGCGTAAGATCGTGCTGTCTCGTCGCTTACGGAAGTCTTTGGAGAAACGACGATTCGCCCAATCGCGTATATCTTTGACTATAAGGAAGTAGGATGGGTATCCCAGGGTGTCGATGGTCTCTAATTCACGCTCCTGCAACTGCTTAGCCTGTTCGAACTCCGGTGTTCCGGCATAATTTTCCGTAAGTCCTTTTGTGGCAAGCTCTTGAAGGTATGATGTGGGAGTGTACCCGATGGGGACATCGATTTTCGGGAGAATCCATTCGTTGAGTTTCAGCTCGACCGTGCAGGAATGGGCGATTTTCCGGGTGTTTGCCATGGCTTGGCGGTGGTTGGGGAATAGCCGTGCCATGTCGTTGGGGGCTCTGAGGAAGGCCCGGGGGGACTCGAACTCGTGTTTTTTGAGCCGGGAGAGGGTGGAGTTGAGTCCGATTGCCCGAAGGATTCGGTGGACTTCCCAGTCGTTTCGATCGATAAAAAACGCGTTATTCGATGCAATAAGGGGGATTTTGAGCTGTCGGGCGACTACCTCGACTTCGCGGCTCCGCACCCGGGTGCGCTCGGAATTGTTGATCAGTTCGGCATACAGGTTCTCCCGGTTTGGAGTATGCGCGAGAAATTGCAGGAGATGGGGAAACGATGAAAACACTATGAGATTGGGCCAGGGTTTGAGAAATATATCGCGGTAGCGGAAATTGGAATTCAGATGGCGCTGGGTGATAATCTCGCAGATATCGCTGTAGCCATCTGCATTTTTTGCCAGACAGACGATATGCTCATAGGGATTTGACGGCTCGGTCAGCTCCACGCCCAGTAACGGCTTGATATCGTTTTCTTTGCAGGCACAATAGAACTGAATCAGCGCACTCATCCGGTCGGTATCGGTCAGCGCAAGCGCCGATACACCAAGCGCCTTGGCCCGCGATACCAGTTCCGGAACACTGGCGGTGCCGGCATGAAACGAAAAGGTGGAATGGGTGTGGAGAGGGATGTACATAGGTTTTTATGTTCTGATTTATTTCAGGTTTTTTTGCCCATTAGATGAAATTGATGGGTCATTACCCCCACGTAGGGGCGAATAATTATTCGCTCCTACGTGGGGTTTTGATTGTTTATTCGCCCCGGTGGTTTTGATGATCACCTGCCCAATTCATTGGGTTATTGTGAATGTAATTGCGGATGGAAAATAACGATTCTTTGTTACGGATTATGTGGTCGTAATAATTCCGTTGCCAAATTTTCGACCATATTCCTTTTCTGCGAAACCATCCGGTTACGCCAATTTTAAATCCTCGAATGACGGAACCAATCGTTTTTGTTGTACCGTTGATACGGCGGGGCGAATAATCATTCGTCCCTACAGGGGGGTTGGATTGTTTATTCACCCCTACGGGGATACAAAGGATCCCATGAACATGATTCGGCATAATGACATATTCATCCAATTCAACATGGGGGAAATGTTTTGGTATTGCAAGCCAGCATTGTTCTGCCCAACGTCCAGCTTCATTCAACACGATTCTCCCATTTATTACATCTCCAAATAATCGCTGTTCCCGGTTATGAATGCAGGCAGTTACGAAATAGTACCCAGGGCGGGTATAATCATATCCTCGTAGACGGGTTGTCTGACGATTGCGGTATTCAATGAATTTGTTGTAAACGCCCATTATTTCGTTTTTTTACCCCGTAGGGGCGAATAATCATTCGCCCTACGGGGTTTAGATTGTTCATTCGCCCCTACGGGGTTTAGATTGTTCATTCGCCCCTACGGGGTTTAGATTGTTCATTCGCCCCTACGGGGTTTTGATTGTTCATTCGCCCCTACGGGGTTTAGATTGCCCGA
>JBEPYC010000370.1:0-3848 GCA_041641555.1 Chitinivibrionales bacterium
GTACGAGATGAAATCCAAGCCGTTTTTTGTCCATCCTGTTGAGGATCGTCCACCGGTCACGTACTCCACCAAACAGGCGCCATTTACGCCTGGTTTTTCGTTCCGATTTACTTCCCGCCCCGTCCTGATCTTCCCTCCGTGTTTCAGAAGTACTTCCATCACTGTAGCGCTCATCGCCCAGCGGAAGGTATCGTGGCTCGTAGTCGATTTCGGACGGTTCGCAGCCTTGGCTGTAATCGGTTTTCGGCGAGTGCAATGCTTCTTCACTGCCTTCCGAAAACCGATCCCCCGACAACACCGACTCCATATCATCCAATCCGGGATGCGTTTCATCCGCGGGAGAACTCCGGTCAGGTTTTTCCGATCGGTCCTCGGGGGCATCTTCCGGTTCTTCAGGGGGAGCAGAGCGCAGCTGACTCGGCACCTCAGGAATCTTTCCCGATTCATGCCGATGTACAGGCTCAGGCTCACCACGTCCGCTTCTATGTCCCGGCACTGGAGTAATGTCTTCACGCTGATCTTCGGGACCTTTTTTGAAGTGATCGGGTTCGCGGGTTTCCGGCTCAGGAGTGAACTCCCCTGTAGGTTGTGGTTCGCCGGCTTCTTCGGTAGCTTCTTCATGCTCCCGCGGGACCAATGGTTTCCCGGCCGGAGGCATTTCATGCTGGTCCGGATGCTGCTCCTGGCTTCCTTTTTTTTTCCGATCGCGGTGCTCCGGTTTCTTCTTCCGTTTCGGCCATAATTTGCCGATGTGATACACCGATGGCTCGGACTCTTGGGAACTAAAGCCGAGAGAGAAAAGCCATCGCACACCGACAATGACCTGAAAAGTCCCGCGGGGCCGTCCTTCGCCCAGCCTGAAATCAGCCGCGAACCGAACCGGAAGGAAAAGCACAACGAGAAGTATGCTCAAGGCCAAGCCGGCTACAATCGCGAGACTCCACAATATCCACGACAGCATGTGAGATATTCGTTACCCTTCAGAGGTTTGCGGGCGGTCGTGTTGAGATTTTTCTCCCAAATCGGGAGTATCCTCCTGGTTTTCTCTCTCTTCCTCCTGAAGCTCTTGCTCTTCATGCAGCTCATCTTCAGGTTCGTCGTCTTCGGGCGGCTCGTGTGCCGCGACTGGTCCCAACTCGGTGATGACAAGATCTACCGGCATATCGTGATAATCGAAGGGAATCGGATCATCGAGTACCTGGTTATCGAATGCGAGCGCATATACCGGAATGCGGCCCTTAACCTCTCCCATGAAACCATCGTAACAACCTTTTCCTCTGCCAAGACGGCCACCCTGCCGATCGAAAGCGACGCCAGGACAAACGACCAGTTTCAGATCACTTCGGAAAAAGTTATCCCGCTTGTCCTGGATTGGTTCTGGAATTCCGTAACTTCCCGGCTCAAGATCCCGATCGACATCTTCGATCTGAGCAATTCCAAGTTCGTTTGTACCCGGGATACAGTACGGTACGATCACCCTCTTACCTTCGTCCATCATCTCCTGAATCAAATCGTGCGTTTCCACCTCATGATCGATACTGGCATAGATCATAACGGCCGAAGAAGATTTGTAAACATCGGTCTCTTTGAGATGCTGTGCAATCTTCCGGGACTTTTCTCGGCGATCTTCCGCACTGAGCTCATCGCGCTTTTTTCGCATCTCTTCCCGAAGCTTCTTCTTTTTTTGATAGGCAGTCTCGGCCTTGGGTACCGAAGCAGTAGTTGATTCCTGCAAAGGCCGCGAGAGGTCATCGAGTTCACGGCGCACCCGATCGCTGTACTTTCTGGCCTTTGCCATGAACGAAGCGATCTCGCGTACGAAACGCGGTAGTTCTTTGGACCCGAAAAAAAGAACGATTACGAAGAGAACAACAAGGATTTCACTGAAACCAAGTCCGGTATTCACTTTTTCTCCCCAGCGAGAAACGATACCATGATGCTGATACCGTAAAGTAGAAAGAGCGGTAAGGCCAGAAACGACTGCGATACTATATCCGGAGGCGTGAGTACGGCCGCGAGAAGAAACACGATAACCACTGCATATCGAAATTGCTTTATCAGAAATTGGGGCGTGATTACCCCGAGCTTGGTCAATACAAAGGAGATGACCGGAAGCTCGAAAACGAGACCAAACGAAAGCACGAGCTTGATTATGAATGCCATGTAATCGTTGGCTTTGAAAAACGGCTCCAGAACACCTTCACCATAGGTCGAAAGGAAGCGGACCATGAACGGCAAAACGACATAACTGAAACCGACCCCGAGCGCGAAGCAGAACGTGGAAGCAACGACCGCCGGCAGAACGATAGACCGCTCTTTCTTGTAAAGCCCCGGTGCGATAAATGACCAGAGCTGGTAAAAAACCACCGGTGTTGCAAGAATGAGCCCACCGGCAAGAGCGATCTTAATGCTCAGAACAACGGCTTCGGCAGGCGCGGTGAAAATGATGCGCGGCTTGGGCTCCGACATCTTGAGCGGATAAATCATCACGATCTCGAAAATTTTTCGCCACAGAATACCGCACGGGATAGCAAAGGCTACAATGGCGATAAGGCTTTTGATAACCCGCCAACGCAGCTCTTCGAGGTGCTCCAGAAATGACATGTCTCCGGGCTGCGAGTTTTCGGTCACTGCTTGTCTTCGGTCCTCTCATCGGTTGAGATGCTCTTTTTTTCCTCGAGATCCTCCTTATCCTCCTCCTGCTGGGCCTTTTTGAACTCTTTAATACCTTTGCCCAGCCCACTGGCAAGATCCGGAATCTTTTTGGCACCGAATAGAACCATGATAATCAAAAGAATGACCAGCAATTCCTGCATACCAAGTGGTCCCATGGCCACCGCCTTTCACAAAAGATTTGGATTTCCGGTATCACTGAGAGGGAAGAGTGAATAAAATATATTACCACACGTTTTCTCCTCGCCTGCAAAACCGGGATTGATACTATGAACGAAGCTGAAAGACCTCAAAGACGAACACAGAGAGTACGGATACAGCACCGGGAAAATGACACCGGCTCTTCCCCCGTAATCTATGGCCACCATCCGGTCTCAGAACTCCTTTCTTCTCGGCCCCAGGCGATCGAGAAAGTTCTCCTGGAGGCCCAGCGAAATTCCCCGGCTCTTTTCGACATACTCAAGCAAGCCAGGAAGCTACGAATCCCTACGCAAATGGTTCCCGCTCAACGACTCGATGATATCGCTCAGTCCAATAAGCATCAGGGCGTTGTCGCCATGTGCTCGGTCAAACCGTATGCAACAAAAGATGAGATTCTGGAAAAAGTGCAAGAAGCCGGGCAATCAGCGCTTCTTGTTGTTCCGGCATCCATCGAAGACCCCCGAAATCTGGGTTCCCTTATCCGATCCTCGGTGGCCTTTGGGGTGGATTGCATTCTGCTCGAAAAGAAAAACACCGCTCCGCTCAGTCCGGTTGCCGCAAAGACTTCGGCCGGCATGATCGAACATATAACGATCGGAAAACCTCGAAATCTCGAAGGCATGCTCCGTGATATGGCTGCCAGGGGGTTCGCTATTGTCGGCGCCGAAATGAGCGGTGATACGACCGTCTGGGAGACTAACCTTACCGGCCCAACCGTGCTTATAATGGGCGGAGAGAACAAGGGGATCCCACCGTACCTCTCAAAGCTCTGCACCCACCTCGTTCGTATTCCGCTGCATCCGGAATGTTCCTCACTCAATGTTTCTGCTGCTGCAACAATAATGCTCTATGAAACAGCCCGGCAGCGCGAGCAGACCAGCTAAACTCAATCATTGAATCCAAAGAACGAATCCAGTTTTTTAACAACATCTTCACCCGAGATGATGTCGTTTCCATCATCCTTTTCCTTGCCG
>JBEPYC010000370.1:3858-4442 GCA_041641555.1 Chitinivibrionales bacterium
ATCCTGGTGGGAGCGCAGTTTTTCGGCGTGGTTTTCCGGGGTCTCGACGGCGACATCCTGATTGCCGATCTCGTCGCGCAGATCGGTGCGCAACGGGGGCTGGTTCTTTTTTCCCTGATGGCCGTTTTTTTCCTGCTCGGCTTCTTTCTCTGTGACCATTCTCAACAGGTCATCTCGAGACATCGAGATCGTTTCGGCAGTATTGAGACCGAATGCATTATCCTCGGCAGAGCTATTCTGGACCTCTTCCCTCAGGTCACTGAGGTCTATTTCGCCATTTGCCGTATCTGGTTCTTTCAAACTCGATGCCGAAATCCCAATTGTCTCTTCATGAGATAGCGTAACGGCGTCTTCCCGAGCCTGACGTTCCTGCTCTTCTCGAGCCTGACGTTCCTGCTCTTCTCGAGCCTGGCGTTCCTGTTCTTCCCGAGCCTGACGTTCCTGCTCTTCTCGAGCCTGGCGCTCCTGCTCTTCTCGAGCCTGGCGCTCCTGCTCTTCTCGAGCTTTGCGCTCCTGTTCTTCTCGAGCCTGGCGCTCCTGTTCCTCTCGAGCCTGGCGCTCCTGCTCTTCTCGAGCTTTGCGCT
>JBEPYC010000371.1:0-4439 GCA_041641555.1 Chitinivibrionales bacterium
AACGATCGTGGCCTCGGTCCTTGCGACATGGTTCACCGTGATCGCGCTCGGAGTGGTATTGGCAATCCGGGGAGCATTCGATCTCATACGGGTTATCAAATCCGAAGGAGCACTGCCGAAGGGACCACTCATTGTCGGTGTACTCTTTGTAGCATCCGGGGTTATCCTGCTCTCATTTCCACAAGTCGGTGCTTCCATCCTATCCCTTCTGCTGGGAGTGCTTTTCATAGTGGGTGGAGCTCCGAAACTACTCGCCCCATTTTCTAAGGAACACCTCCCCCACCAATCACACGTGGTGATCACCGGACTAATATCCGTTTTCCTGGGTATTCTGGTTTTTCTTCTGTGGCCTCTTCGGAACTACACTATCATAGGGGCACTGGTCGGGCTGGAAATTCTTCTCAACGGCCTGAGCATCGCACTTGCCGCACGTGTTAAGTTTCCGTTCGCTCAGGCATTTCAGAAAGGCTCACACCATTGAGCCGAAGGCAGGAAAGCTCACAAGCAGAGCGGAGCAACATGAGCAAAGGGGTGAGATTACACCGGCAACCGGAAACCCTTTCTGGAGCAAACCAGGAAACGCGTGGCACAATGCGGATGTCGGCACTGCAATTATCGGATAATGCCAAAACAGGCACAATTCAAGAATGACCACTACTGCGGCTCTGCCGCGGATATCTGTCCGCTCACCTCATTGTGGGACAATCCCTGACTATTGGGATACCGAATCAGACACTGCTGTTTCCCCGTTCACTTTTTGAAATGCGTACACGGTCCCAATCAGCAGAAATCCGACGATATAACCGGCGACAGTCTGGAATTCACCGATCCCCATGAACCGGATCAGACGGGGATTGAAGAGCAGCACCGCTGAGACAAGTAGCAGAAGTGTTTCGAACCATCGATTTTTGCGCACGAACCATCCCTGTACCGCGCTGGTAAACATACAGGCGGCAAACGCGGCAGAGATAAAAATCCAGGCGCCGTGGATCCAGCTTGTTACACCATACAGAATGAGGTTGGTGTTGAAAATGAACATGAAGGGGATAATGGTGGTGCGGAGATCGTACAGGAAACCCTGTATTCCGGTCGGAATAGGTTCCGATTCGGCAATTGCGGCCGCAGCATAGGAGGCCAACCCGACCGGCGGAGTGTCATCGGCGAGTATCCCGAAATAAAAGCAGAACAAATGCGTTGCTATGAGGGGAATTTCATATCCGTGTTGGGCACCGACCTGCACCAGAATGGGAGCGGTCAGCGATGCCATGACGATGTAGGTGGCAGTGGTGGGCAGCCCCATACCCAAAAGAAGACTGGCAATTGCCGTGATAGCGAGCAGAAGGAAGATGTTCCCCCCGGAGAGGACTTCGACAATCTGGGTGATCATACTCCCGATTCCCATATTGATTATCCCCACGATAATTCCCGCGGCAGCAGTCGCCAGGGCAACCGACACCATGTTTTTGGAACCTCCCACACATCCATCGGCCAATACCCGCGCGGACCGCTTGAGTACCTTCCCGATTCTTGCGCCCTCACGGCGCCCTCTCAAAAACTGCTCGTAGAAAACGATTGGAACCAGGACCATGATAGTCGTGAACACTGCGTGTTCCGCCGAGCGGCGGAGCACCAGAAGCTCGAAAATCAGCAGTACCGGAGCCACCAGAAAATGCCACCCACTTTTCATGGTACTCCAAAACTCGGGAATATCTGCTTTGGGAAGGGGGTTGAGGCCAAGCTTGCAGGCTTCCAGGTGCGTGATATAAAACAGCGCGCAGTACGAAATGAACGCAGGCACAAAAGCCGCCTTCACAACAGCGATATACGGCACATTGACATACTCAGCAATGATAAACGCGGCCGCTCCCATAATCGGCGGCATCAACTGGCCATCGGTACTCGCGGCAACTTCGGTAGCAGCGGCCTTCTTGGCCGGATACCCGACTTTTTTCATCAGAGGTATGGTAAAGGTCCCGGTCGTGACGATATTAGCTATGCTCGATCCGGATATGCCGCCCATCAGACCGCTTGCCGCAACCGCCGCCTTGGCAGGTCCTCCACGAAACCTCCCCAGCACCGACAGCGCCAGAGTGATAAAAAACTGCCCCGCACCGGCTTTTTCCAGAATTGCACCCATAAGGACAAAAAGAAATACGATCTGTGCCGACACCCCGAGAGGAATCCCGTAAATACCTTCGGTAGAAAGCGAAATCTGCGTGACGAACTTACTGACCGATACGCCTCGGAAAGCAAACAGCATGGGGAGATACGGGCCGAGGAAGGCGTATGCTATGAACACGACCGCAATGACAGGAAGTGCAGGTCCGACGGCTCGCCGGGAGGCCTCGAGTACGATGACAATCAGCGAGATTCCGAACAGCAGGTCCTGCGTATTGGGCATGCCGGACCGAAGCATGATCCCGCTCTGATCCAGGGCAACGTACAAGGCGGTAACTACCCCAAGAGCCGCCAGCCCCCAATCAAGAAAGCCAAGTCGTTTCGCTGCCCCCCGTACGACTTTCGGCACTCTGGTAAAGAGGGGCCGGGTCAGAAACAGAAGTGAAAGTGCAAAGGCAAGATGAACCGCACGGGTCGCTGTACTATCGAGAATGAGTATCGAAGGAAGTGAAAGCTGGAACAAAGCCCAGGCAAGCGAGAGCACCCAGATGAGGCGCCGGCGCAGACCAGAAGTAGTGGTATGATCCTGTGAGTCCATGGTACTGAAATCCGAAATCCAAAGCCCTTACAATTCCGAAAAACGATCGCCGCCCCGAAAACAACTCACTGTTCATTTACGTTTTCATCTATCAGGTTCCCCATCCCGTTTTCCCGGAAATATTTCACGGCGCCGGGATGGAGCGGGGCGGTAAGGCCCTGGAGCATGTTTTCTTTTGACAAAACACTGTATGCCGGATGAAGAGTCCTGAACTCGTTGAGATTATCGAATACTTCTTTGACAACAGCGTATACGACATCTTCGGGTACATCCGTCGATGTCACCAGAGTTGCCTTGACGCCAATCGTTTCGACATCACTGTCGTTTTCCGCGCTGGGGTAGTTCTTTGTCGGGATAATCGCCGGTGCATAGTACGGTTTGGCCTCGATCAGCTTTGCGGCCGGTGCTCCATGGAGCGCAACGAATTGCACCTTGATACGACCCGAAGTCGCCTCTTTGATATTCCCGTTGGGGTGCCCCACAGTATAGAAGAATGCATCGAGGCGTCCATCCTGCAAAAGCCCCGGAGCCTCCACTGCCTTGACATACTCGGCAGACAGTTCTCCTTCGGAAATACCGAACGCATCCAGGACATCGCGTGCATTCTGGAGCTGACCCGATCCTGGATTACCGAGATTCACGCGCTTCCCCTCGAGATCTTCGGCGGATCCAATCTCAGCCTGGACCGCGGCCATAAGAGTCACGGCTTCAGGATGTATAGCGAATACCGAACGAAGCTTCTCCTGGGGGCCGCGGTCTTCCCATTCCGCAGTCCCTTTCCAGGCCTGGTACTGACGATCCGACTGGGCGATCCCGAAATCCAGATCCCCCGCAAGTACGCCATTAATGTTGTAAACTGATCCCGCGGTCGACTCGACTGTCGCCTTGATCTTGTACTCCGATGCCTTCTTGTTGATCATACGGCTGATTGCGCCGCCGGTCGGGTAATACACTCCCGTTACGCCGCCGGTACCGATCGTCACGAATTGCACCTTTCCGGCATTCTGACATCCCACAACCAGAAGGACACCCACAATCAAAGCAATCGCTGTTCCTGCGGGCTTCACATATCGATTATCGAGAACGGTTGCTCTTATCACGAATACTCGCTCCTTTCGTACCGGCCTTTCGACTCTTTTCGGGGGTTGAAGAAAAATACATACCCGGCATGCCCAATCCGGTACACAGGAGTGCCCCGGCAGTGTCGCGTGGATACCGACTGGACATCCGTGCCGATATCCCGTAGAATTTTCATGTATCTTTTTGCTATATATCATCTTCGTTCTAACAGGCTTATGACAAACCGCAGCAAGACCAAATCAACCCACTCACGTCTGCATCTCTTCGCCGTGCTTGTGCTGATCTCGCTGAGCCTTCATTGCGGATCACCTTACACAGACCGTGGATCACTCAGCGAAGCTGTCGATAAAGCAGGTAATGAACGCGAAGAAGACCGACAGGTCCGGGATACCCGCGAGCAAAGGAGAGACAGTCGTTTGAGAACGACCTGTTTGCACCGGAGCCATTTTTCCGAATGAGCCTGATAGCCCTTTTGTCCTCGGACTGATCATTGCTTTGTATTTTCAGGACCGTTGATACGCGTCAAAGCTTCTCTTATGGGTATAGAGTGAAGTCCGGGCAGGGGTAAGTCAGTTTTAGAGACGTGCAGGCAGATAACCGTTTCGGATCGAAACAAAGGAGATTAATGGTGGGAAAACCTTCA
>JBEPYC010000372.1:0-4429 GCA_041641555.1 Chitinivibrionales bacterium
CCGCTGGTTCGTTCGGGCGAAATGGATCCCGAATGAATTTCTGATCGGTTAACTCCGGACGATTCAGATATCCCTGCGCAAGCCCCATGCCGCCAATGTACAGTTCGCCCGGTTCGCCAACCGCAACCGGATGCAATGCTTCATCGAGGATATGGAGCGTGGTGTTCGCGATTGGGCGACCAATCGGTACTACCTGCCCCGGGTCATCTCTTCGGCATTCCCAAAATGATACGTCGATCGATGCCTCGGTCGGACCATAGAGATTATGAAGACGGACATGTTGGGGGGCCTGGTCGAAAAACCGCTCCTGAAGAGACCGGGAGAGCGCCTCACCGCTGCAGATGACGTGCCGGAGATTCCTGCAGGTCGAGATGCATCCCTTGGAAAGAAACACTTCCAGCATCGACGGCACGAAATGCAGGATCGTTATACTCTCTTCGGTTATGATTTCCCGCAGATATTCGGGATCTTTGTGTCCGCCTGGTCGAGCGAATACGGTGCAGGATCCGGCGATAAGAGGCCAGAAAAGCTCCCATACCGATACGTCGAAACTGAAGGGAGTTTTCTGAAGAATGCGGTCGGTCGCCCCGATCCGATACTCTTGTTGCATCCACTGAAGCCGGTTGCAGATACCCCGATGGGGAATGAGCACTCCTTTGGGTTTGCCGGTCGATCCTGAAGTATAAATGACGTATGCAATGGTCCCGGGTGAGTGGCCGGCAGACACGGGTGCTGAAGGACTGGAAGAGGTCGTGTGAATGTCTGTGATATCGAAGGTCGCGATATCGGACTCAGGCAGATCTGCGGAAACGTGTCCGGCTTTCAGGATTATGGGGACTGCAGAATCGGCGATCATAAAGGCCAGCCGTTCAGCGGGATAGTCCGGATCCAGAGGAAGGTATGCGCTGCCCGACTTGAGGATTCCCAAAAGAGCAATGTGCATTTCCAGCGATCTTCGGGCGAGAACACCCACGATTGAACCAGGCCGGCACCCCTGAGAATGAAGAAACTCGGCCACCGCATTGGCGCGGGAATCCAGTTCCCGGTAAGTCAGCGATTGATCCTCGAACACACTGGCTGTGGCATCGGGCGTCCGGTTGACCTGCGCTTCGATCAATTCCATCAGGCTCGCGCAAGGTGGAAAGGTAACCTGGGTCGCATTCCATTTTTCGATGCGGGGATCAGCTGCACGAAACTGCTTCAAACACTCATCTATGGGAGAGGTTTCCTCCAGGAGAAAAGTGAGAATCGACTCGAATGCAGCCAGGTGGCGGGGCCCCCTATCGGCAGAGATAAGCTCGGAATTGCATTTCAACACAAGTTGAATCGAATCGGAGCGCCCTACAACTTCAAGAGCGATGTCGAATTGCCCTTCCTCCTGGTCGAGCGGAAAGGAGGACAGGGGTAAGGATGCTACACTGAACTGCGTGCTTGAATTCTGGTTGTAAAGGGCATTGCCAAGGGCTCCCAGAAGCTCGTGAGAGAGATAATTAAACGAGGCCTGAACAAGTGGCGGACGTTTGCTTGTGCGAGATGGTCGCAGCGCGCGGACCAGCGCTGGAAAGGGGTATGCCTGATGCTCAAGACATTCGGCCATGGTACAGGATGTCTGTTTTATGGCCGTGACTGGATTCTGGGAAAGATCCAGCGAGACCTTGAATGGAATAACGTTGATGAAATATCCGATGAGGCCGTCGTACTCGGTTTGAGCTCTTCCGAGAGCCGGCGTGCCGATCAGAAATTCACCCTGCCCGGATAGGTGGGAAAGCAACAGTTGATATGCTGTGTGCAATACCGAAAATCTGCTGACTCCATGGATTCGACAAAAATCGTCTATCCAGGTTGTGATCCTGGAATCGAGCGTCCGATACACGGAAGGGCAGCTGTATCGTCCGGCCGATGCCCAGGTATCCTTGGGGCCTAAGCGGAGGTCCGGTGCATTCTCGCAGTGTTGCTTCCACCAGGCAAGATGCCGTTTGCCCTCGGAGCTTGTCAAAAGTTTCCGCTCGGAGGCGACGTATTCGGAATAAGTATGTTCCGGCAGTGGTATCTGGATTTCTTTTCCGGCTGTATGGATAGCATACGAAGCAAAGAGTTCTTCGAACAGGATGCGCAGTGACCATCCGTCGCATACGATATGATGCACAGTGCAGAGGATAACTGCTCTGTTGTCAGCCCCTGAAAACACCTCCATCCGGACGAGTGGACCCTTTTCCAGATCGAAGCGCTGTTCGTAGCGGATACGCAGCTCGGCAGCGAATCGCTCCTTTGTCCAGTTGCGGGCGTCTGTTTCTGTAAATAGGGCGGGCAGCTTGTCATGCACTATTCGTCGAAGGCCGGATGAGCCGTTTGAGAACGTGGTGCGCAAAGCTTCGTGACGCTCACAGACCCCCTGAAGAGCCCGGCGAAGGGCAGCCGAGTCCAGACCCTCCTCCATCACTTTGACCGAAAACGCCACGTTGTATGCCCGACCAGTCGGAGCCGTCTGGTGCTCCAGCCACAAGGCCGTTTGTCCCTCTGATAGTGCCCCTTCCGCAGCTGCATCCAGGTCGCCATCCCAGTGAGGCAGTGCCGAGGAATCCTCCGCTTTTGCATTGTCGCTACTCATTGAAGAGGCGAGTCCATCCACTTTCTTCCGAAGAGCACGGATTTCTTCGAGAACCTGGCTCAGGCGGGGTTCGGATGCGTTATCGGAAAGCGTCGTTTCGCTGACGTCGTGGGAGGCAGGGGAGGGAGCGGTCTTTTTTTCGGAGAGCAGTCTTTCTGAAAGATGTGCTGCCAGCTTTTCGATGCTTTCGTGGTTGCTTGTCAGTCCCGAATAACTGATGGATAGGCTAAAGAGGGAACGGACTTTGTTTGCTAATTGCGTTAACGCGATCGAATCCAAGCCAAGCGAAAGAAATGGAGTGCTGTATTCCGAAACCGTGATTTCGCGTCCAGTTGTCTCAGAAAGAATTCGAACAATGTCATCGGCGATCTCTTCTGCCGGTTTTCCTGTCGGCGTGTTTTGCACGACGGAAGCGTTCTCCGAGGGCGGAGTCTCCGGTGCGAAAGTCGCAGCGCAGGGCGCAGATTCTTTGAGCCAGAAACGCTTCCGGAGGAATGGATGAGTGGTCAGAGGAATTCTCCGGGCGCGTCGACCGCCGCTGAATCCCGACCAGTCAATAGAAGTTCCTCGTGTCCACAAGTCTCCGACGGTTTCCAGAAGCTCCTTCCAGGTATCGTCTTCCTCTGGGCGGTCTCCCAATGAAGCATGTACAGTCTGCTTATCGGGGTTGGTCTGGTGGAGTGATGTCAGAGTTATCCCCGTTCTTCGCGGTCCGGATTCGATAAACGCCACGTTCTCCTGAGCGAGCAGCTTTCGGATACCGTCGCTGTACCTCACTGCCTCTCGGATTTGCCTGGACCAGAAAGATGGGGCCGTTGCCTCCTCCGGCTTGATCCAGGTACCTGTCAGGGTAGAAATGTAGGGAAGTTTCGGCTCGCGAAGGCTTACATTGGATATGATCTCTCGAAATTCCTCAACTGCTTTGTCCATCATGGAAGAGTGAAAGGCGTGCGATGTGTGAAGCTTCTTGAATGTGATACTTTTCTCGGCGAAGAGCCGGCAGGTATCATCGATTGCATCGAAGTGCCCCGAAATGACACATGAGGATGGAGCATTCACCGCAGCAATAGAAACTCCTTCAGCCAGCATCGGACGGATTTTGGACTCTTCGGCCCGCACCGAGACCATGGCCCCGGCAGGTTGTGCCTGCATGAGGCGTCCCCGAGCGGCTACGAGTGCAACTGCATTCTCCACTGTCATCACACCCGCGATGCAGGCCGCAGCGAACTCCCCGATGCTGTGTCCAATCATGGCTTGTGGGACAATTCCCCACGACATCAGAAGCTGCGCCGTCGCGTACTCAATGGTGAACAGAGCGGGCTGAGCGAATTCGGTCTGAGTCAGGAGTTCTTTGGTTTCTACCGAGGCGTCAGACTCAGGGTAGAGCACCCGGCGCAAACTACGGGACATCACATCTTCGAAAAGGTCGAAACAGTGGTCGACTGCTGTGCGAAAAACGGGCTCATAACGGTAAACAGCCAGTCCCATATTTACGTACTGCGCGCCCTGCCCCGGAAAAGTGAAAACAATCCCGGGGGGTGTTTCAGTGGATCGCGTGGTCCCGGCCGAAGAAAGCGTTCGCAGCCTGGAGACGGCTTCGGTTGCGCTGCTTGCAGTAATCGCTGCGCGTACGCCAAATGAAGATCGTCCTTCCTGGAAGGTTGTAGCGGCAGCCTGCAGACCGGTTTCATCGAGAGATTCAAGTTTTGCACTGAGGCTGTCGCCTGCCTGGAGCAATGCATCGGTGGTTCTGGCGGAAAGTAAGAACAGTTCGCGCGGGCGTCGAGGAGGAGGCGGTACGGGGGATGGAGCATCCGTAAG
>JBEPYC010000373.1:0-4400 GCA_041641555.1 Chitinivibrionales bacterium
AGTAATCTGGAAAGAAGGAATGTTTCTCCAGCCTCAGCATTTTCAGCAGCAGGAGCGCTTTCTTCTCGGCATGGTACAGTCGAGATTTCGTGCGTGTTTCCCGTATTACTTCGGGATTACCGACATATCGGTGGAAAAGGATGCGCTGGCAAACGGCTTGTTCGCCGTCACTCGTTTCAGCGGAATTCTGCCCGATGGACTGGCTTTGGATATGCCCAAGGAGAATCCGCTTCCTCCGCCTCGATCCTTTGGAGATCATTTCACACACGACATGCAGAGTCTCGACATACACCTAGGAGTTTCTCTGACCGGTGATGGGAAAGCGAACGTCATTTCGGGCGCAGCAGAAAACGCTTCGGCAGTCCGCTACACCAGTCGTCCTGTCGAGGTCTCCGATGAGGTGCTCGGTGCACAGCGGAAAGAAATCGATGTCGGGACATTCAACGGGTGTTTTATCTTTGGCGGAGAATCGCTTGATTCGTACTCTTCGATTCCCATTGCTCGTCTCATCCGGAATTCTTCTGGGCAGATCGTTATCGACGAAACTTTTGTGCCTCCCCTTCTTTCGGTTGGTTCTTCACCGCAGCTACTCAATACCATCCGGGGCCTTCTCGAGCTTCTCCTGGCAAAAGTCTCGTCGCTTTCCCAGGCTCGACGCCAGGTAGCGGGAGGGTCAGCCCAGTTCACCAGTGCGGAAGAAACCGCCTTCCGCCTGCTCCAGACGCTCAACACCTACACGCCTCTGGTTAACCATACCCACGTGTCTCCGATAATTCATCCGTTTGATTTTTTCACGATGATGACGCAGTTCACCGGTTCGCTCTGTACATTTTCGTCTTCGGTCTCGATTCGCGGGCTTCCCCGATACGATCATTACAACCTGAAGGCCGTGTACGGGCAGTTCGAGAAAATTATTCGTGAAATACTACAGGCTGATATTTCTGCCGGATCGGTTTCTCTTCCTCTTCAGCAGGTCAACCCTTCGACCTACACGGCGCAGGCCAGTGATGCACAACTTTTGTCATCGGCCAAGTTGTATCTTGGAGTGAAGGCGAATGCGCCCGAGAAGGAATTGATCGTCGGGGTTGTACAGCGAATGAAAATTTGCGCAAAGCACAGGCTCGATGTGCTTATTTCTTCGGCAATGCCTGGGGTGCAGCTAATCCATACGGCACGACCCCCGGAGGGGCTGTCGACCAAACCCGGCTTTCAGTACTTCCTGTTGAATCAGCAGGGTGATCTATGGAAAGAAATCGCCGAATCGGGAGCCATTGGTATGTATTTCCCGAATAACTACGAAAATCTCAGTCTGGAACTCATCGCGCTTCGACAGTAGGGGGCAGTTGCACGTGCAAGGCTCGTTCGCCCAAACATTTGCCAGTCAGACAATGAATCTGGACCTCACCAAGACCATTGGAGGTCCAAAAAAGCTCACCGGTCTGTGTACCGATCTTTTTCTCATCGTTATCAAAATGCGAGAAGCCGAAGAGCTGGGAACGCCCGAAGCGCTTCGGAAATTGATTGCATACTACATTGATCTCTTCGAGAAAAACTGTCGGACCATATCGATTGCCCAGGATACGATTACCGATGCCAAGTATGCGCTGGTCTCTCTTCTGGACGAAACCGTGCTGAGCATTCCCGGAGCGTGTCGTGATTATTGGCTCTCCCGTCCTCTGCAGTTGGATTATTTCGGTCATGCCACTGCGGGAGAAGAGTTTTATCGGAAACTCGATAAAATCGGGGTGCAGCTGGATCAGAAAAAGGACGTTGCGGAGATCTATTACCTTTGTTTGTCTCTGGGTTTTGAAGGAAAGTACAAGATCGCCAATCCTCAGGAGCGGCTCAAGATAGTCGAGAACCTGGGGATGAAACTGAAACGTCTTCGCGGACCGATGAAAGGTATGCTTTCGCCACACAGCTACTTTGCCGAAGCAGGCGAGGGAAAAACCAAATCACGTCGTGGCCCGATTCCGCTCTGGGCCGTTGCTGCGGCATGTGTCGGTTTGCTGGGCGCGGGATACGGTCTTCTGTTCGCGCTGAACTCATCGCAGCTCGGATCGGTTCTGGAGCTGGTTCAAAGAAGTATGTCGCAGTAGGGGAACCAATTGTGCGTCCCCCTTTCTCATAGAAGAATAACATATCCCTGGAAAAACCAGGGCATCTCAAATCTTTGTCTTTTGTAGAGTCTTGTATATGCGTAAAGTACCTCTCTGGCACATAATCCTCTGGGTCGTGCTCTTGCTCCTGGCTGTTGGCGCCGGGATTATCGGTTCAGTTTTCAGCCTCCCCGCCCCGCTTACCATCACGCTTGTCGCATTGCTGTCGGTTGGGCTGGCCGTGTGGGTCGCCGTGGATCTGGTGCGAGCAACCAAAAAGAAGAAAAACAAACCCTCGGTGGCATTTACAGGTAACAGGGCACTGTTCGACCGAATGCTCAAAGATGCTCAGAACGCCGTTTCACGGTATTTGAGTACCACCACGGGACGAGGTCTCAATCGGCGTTCCCTTCTCTATGAGCGTCCATGGTTTCTTCTGTGTGGCTCTTCCGGGGCGGAGAAAACAAAGCTGCTCAAAGATTCGGGTCTTCATGTCCCGGTAACCTATCCTTCGGAACAGGATGGGCTGGTTATCGAAGGGGCCCAGCAGGTCACGTGGCATTTCGCCAATGAGGCGGTATGGATCGATGTGCCCAGTGAATTTATGCGAGAAACGGGCCGTGATCAGTGGCAGGCTCTCATTGCCGCCCTAAGCAAGGTACGCTCCGAACGACCGATCGAGGGAATCGCACTGGTTACTGACGGGAATGAAATCCTTTCCAGCGAAAATTCGGCCATTCGTGAAACCGCCCGCATGCTGCGGTCGAGAATCGATGAGCTTATCGCCATGTGGGGTATCGAGTTCCCGATCTATCTGATCTTTAATAACAGCGAACGGATTCCCGGTTTCCTGCAATTTTTCGAACAAAAACCCGAGCTTTTCAAGTCGCAAATCCTTGGTGCGACGCTGCCAATGGAAAAACAGCATATGATGCCCCGGGTTGCATTTGCAGAAGAGTACAACCTTCTTTCCACCCGCCTCGAAGGCCTTCGGCTGGATATGCTTCATGGTCAGAAGGATTCGGCCCGGAAACGGCTGATCTGCCGGTTTGTCATTCAGTTCGAAGGAATGCAGGAGAAACTGGGGGCGATTGTCACCGAACTGTTCCGTCCTTCCAGCTATGTTGGGAAGCCGATTTTTCGGGGGTTCTACTTTACCGGCTCTCAGGTGAAAAGCGGCGATAACACCGCCGAGTCGTCTTCGCAGGTACAGGAAGTCGGCAATACCATCGTTAATCACCCTCTTAACCCGCACCGGATGGCAAAGGGAAAAACGTCTTCCGGACGGTCGGAGAATACCAGGCCCAGCTCGCTCTCGATCTTTGCACTACCGCTGTTTCGAAGCATAATGGTGCGGGATCGAACGCTTGTGAAGGTTACCAGCAAGCGCTCGCAACGTGAACTGGTTCGTTTCGCGGCCGTTTCGGCCGGCATGGCTCTGGTGGCTGCGGTAATCGGCGGGTTCTTTCTGATGGGACGAGCGGAAACCTCGCGAATCTACCGACAGGTACAGCAGACAGCCCGGGAAGTAAACACATCGGCGGAGTCAATTCCTGAACAGTACGAACAACTCGACAAGCTTCGTTCCACCATCGAAATGCTGGAATTCCATAATCCCTCTCTTCCCGCCAGGCTCACCGGTTTCTATCAGAAGAATAAAATTCTCAAGGAACTTCGGAGTGAATACGCCGGTCGTGCCCGCCATCTGATTATCGGTCCTGCACTCAAATACCTCGAGTACCAGATCCGAAGCCGAACCTCTATGTATGGCGAACTGATCGGTGAGGATTATGATCAGTTGTATCGCGATCTGAAGACCTACCTTTCTGTTTCGGAAGCTGTCGCTTCCCGTCCCGAAGATATCGATACCACCTTTCTGCGACAGAGTCTTTCCCATGCTGCTACACAGACACTTCTTTCGGTTTTTGATGCTGCCCGGTTACCGAGAAGTATCGAAGAGAAGTTGCAGGCAAATACCGGAATGCTTCTGTATTATCTGAGAAATCAGCAGATGCCGCTTATTCAGGGAAACCAGCGCCTGGTTTCGCGGGCTCGACGCAGACTGCAGCGATTGCCGAATGCGCGCAATCTTTACGAGACTGTGGTGAATCGATTGACCACCGAAGTTCCGACCATCACTCTGGATGACATGCTCGAACGGTCTTCGGAAGGCCTGCTCAAAGGGGATCACTCGATAAGCTCGCTGTATACCCAACAGGGCTATGAAACGGTTGTCTACGATGCGCTCGGGGAGGCAAGTAAGAACCCCTATAATATCGACTGGGTCGTGGGATTGAATAA
>JBEPYC010000374.1:0-4379 GCA_041641555.1 Chitinivibrionales bacterium
ATGATTCGAAAGGCTCGTTGCAATTTGGAACCATTTTATTGTTTCAAATTGAATCTGAGATCTAATATCGAGCACCGTGGGTGGATAGGAAACCGGCAGGAAACAGCACCTGTCCCTGCCGTCTTCATTTACTCCAGTAGCCTCTTTAGCTCGGGCCTACCGGGACAGAAAAGGCTTCCCGGCGAGCTTCCGGCTATTTTCTCAGGACCGTAACTCGGTCGTTGCCGGCCTCAGCGCTTACTCACTTTCTCCGGTGGGACATCCGTTTCCACCAGCTCCAGTTCAAAAATCAACACAGCATTTGGTGGAATAATCGGGGGGGCA
Organism: Chitinivibrionales bacterium; assembly: GCA_041641555.1. Lineage (GTDB taxonomy): Bacteria > Fibrobacterota > Chitinivibrionia > Chitinivibrionales > WJKA01 > JBEPYC01. Next base: position 325 of record JBEPYC010000374.1, read on the forward strand.
CCTTCTTCTCCGTACGCCAGCTGGGGAGGAACGTAGAACCGGTATTTGGCACCTTCCCGCATCATCAAAACACCTTCTCTGAGACCGGTGATTATTCTATCGAGTGGAAAGATACTCGTCTCATCCGGAGGCGACTGATCAAAAACGGTAGAGTCGGTGAGCATTCCTGTATAGGTTACAGCAACCGTATCGTTTTTATCAGGCTTTTCCCCGTTTCCCTTTTGGAGCACCTCGTATTGAAGACCGCTGGCGGTTGTTTTCACGCCCTTGCGTTTTTTGTTTTCCGCCAGGTACTCCTTGCTTTCTTTCATACCCTCCCGGGCGATTGCTTCCTGCTCTTTTTCCAGCTCATCGCGGATACTCTCGGCAAATTGCTTCCTGATTTCTTCTGCGCGTACCGAGTCGATTCGCATCCCCTGGGCCTCGAGCGCGTCGGTGAAACCCTCTTCGAACGGTTCCATTTCGATATCAGCATTGAGATCCTTCAACTGCTCACCGACATCGGTACCAATCACATAGCTTAAACTATCCTTCTTGTTTTTCAGCTCAACGTGCTCCGAGTCATCTTTTTGAGCCACGGCGCAGCTTCCAACGCCAATAAGCCCGATAAGAATCGTAGTTCTACTTGTAATTTTCACTCTATCCTCCTTAGTACATTTCCGCTCGCCATTTTGCTCAAAACACTACCAGAGACAGTATGCAACAAACGGACCATCCGGAAATGCGCAGGAAGCTACACAAAACGCATGCTGCAACAGTATATTTGTATGTAGTACGGATCAAGCTGACCGGATCGGAATCGAGCCTTTCCCGATCGATTAACTTGTCAGGATTGCAAAGATGCGCCGCCGGTCTGGATCCATGCGAAGGGAAACAACACACACACGGGAGGATACGGTGAGTAACCCCTCAAAAGGCCATGCCTCAAACAAATCTGTCGAATCTGTAGCCGGAGCTCTCGAGACTTACGTCCGAGCGGTTCTCGAGGATGGCATGTCTGAAATGCGCAGCTCTCTTGCTGCTTTGGAAACCAAAATCACCGGGCAGGTCGATAACCTGCAACGGCAGACGAAAAGCGAGCTGGAAAAGATCCGTTCTGACCTGCAGGCAGGACTCCATCAGCAAAACCAGAATCTTCAGCAGGAAAAGAAGGTGCAGCACAAGGAGTTGGACGAGCTGAAGGCACGTCTGACAGAGAGTGTTGCCGCGACCAAAGAAAACACGCAAAAAACACATGATCAGACTATGCGTTCCTTGTCAGACATGCGAAGCGATATCGAGAAATCGGTGCAGGCAGTCGGCAAAACCCTTGACGCCGAGATCAATCAGATCAAGCAATCACTAAGCACCCATGACAGTGAGCTTCGATTACGCAAGGATGAAACCAAACGGGTGTCTTCGCTTCTTGCCAACTTTGCGCGTGTTTTTTCGGGTAACGAAACCGACAGCGGTGAAAGTGCTTCCGAAGAACCACCCGCGGCCCCGCGAAAAGAGCAGTCGAAACAGCATTCGGGAGCCAGTCCGGCTCCAGCCGATGCACACCAGTCTTCTCACGTATACCACCCCGGGTCTTCATCATCGAAACAGCAGCCCTCGGCATCTCAGCCGAAAAAAAGCGAAAAGCAGGATGCCCACGATGATGAGAAATCGGAGAACTCCGAACACGAACTCCCCAGCAGTAACGATATCGAGGACACCATCGACGGAATGTTTCGATTGGGCAAATAGTCATCCCACGTGTCTGGGTCCGCTCCCCAATGGGCGTTCCCAGACACGTTTCCACGCTTTTCTTCCTGCGCACCTCTGTTCCGGGCCGCATTTCTATACCACTGTATTTAGAGGCCTATCCGACGATCTATCCTCGATGTCGCCAAAAATTCACTGGCAACCTCACAGAATTCTAATTATTTTCTAACTCCCCGCTAACGGTCCTCTCACGCAACTCGGAATCTTTTCGGCAAACCCTCTCATGGGAGGTTTCTACGCGCCTATGAACAAACGACTCCTTACGGTCCTGAAGATAATCGGCGTATTTATACTGCTTTATCTTTTCCTGGTTAGCATCAAGGCAATGGGAACATCGTTCAAGCTATTTGGGAAAGGATTTGCTGAAAGCCTGATCACTTCGACCTCAAACCCTTTTGTTGGGCTGTTTATCGGGATTCTGGCAACAAGTCTTGTGCAATCCTCCTCCACCGTCACTTCGCTGGTGGTCGGTTTTGTGGGCGGGGGCCTGATCCCTCTCGGCTATGCGATTCCCATAATAATGGGGGCCAATGTCGGTACCAGTATCACAAACACTCTCGTTTCCCTCACCTTCGTCACTCGTAAGGAAGACTTCCGCCGAGCGTTCTCCGGGGCCACGGTTCACGATTTCTATAATCTATCGGCGGTCGCCGCTTTTTTCCCGATAGAGCTGCACTTTCATATCATCGAGCGGTCAGCAGGCGCTCTTACCGAAGTGTTCAAGCACTCGGGAGGAGCCAAATTCACCAGTCCTCTCAAGATTATAATCGGTCCTGCGGTCGACGGTATCGAGCATGTTCTCATGGGTATGATGAAGCTGAGTGATACTGCAACGGCAATCATTATGCTCATTGCATCGATACTCGTTCTTATCGCTTCGCTTATTTTCCTGGTCAAAACGATGCGGTCACTTCTGATAGCGAAAGCCGAAACATTTATCGAACGGTATCTGTTCCGCAACGATGTGTTCGCGCTGATAATTGGCACCCTGATGACCATTGCGGTACAAAGCAGCTCCGTGACTACTTCGTTGATCGTGCCTCTGGTGGGAGCCGGCATCCTCAGTCTTCGGCGATGCTACCCGTTTACGCTTGGTGCAAATCTGGGGACTACATTCACCGCCCTGCTGGCTTCGCTGGCTACCGTGAAAATTCAGGGTGGCGAAACGGTGAACGCGATTGGTGTTACCGCCGCTTTTGCGCACCTCATTTTCAACATTCTGGGCATTGCCGTATTTTATCCGTTGAAAGTGATACCGCTGACCTTGTCGAAAAAACTTGCCGATCTGGCGACAGAATCCAAACTCTGGGCTGCCGTTTTCGTGTTTGGAGTCTTCTTTTTACTACCACTACTTATGGTTTTACTGGTCCGATAGGAGGATACAATGCTCAAGGAGCTGATAGGCGTCTGGAGACATCGTGGGATCATGATGAAAGCTGTTGACCTTTTTGGGGCCATGGTCGGAGACTGCGCAGAGATTTTTACCCGGTCGTGGAGTGTTTTTTCGGGCGAAGCCACCATCGATTCGGAGCGCAAAGACATTCATGACCGGGACATCCAGGTCAACAAGAAAGAGCGGGAGATTCGCCGCTTGCTCGTTGAGCACCTGACAATCAATCCCGGGCAGGACGCATCCGGCTGCCTGGCTCTCATGAGCATGGTAAAAGACGCCGAACGAATCGGCGATTACTGCAAGAACATCTTTGACCTCGCGGAAATGGGTCATGACAACTTCAAGAGCATGCGGCACTTTTCGGAGCTTGCCGAAGTACAAAAACGTCTTGAGGAGATGCTCATCAATCTCAAAGGAGCCTTTATGGAGTCTGATGAGCAGAAAGCACGAGCCATTCTGGAGAGTTACAAACAGACCAAGGATCGATGCAACAAAGTGCTGAAATCGCTTTTCGAAGAAGATATGTCCAAGGATGAAGCACTGATCACGGTGCTTTTGGCCAGATATCTCAAACGCATTAACTCTCACGCCAGCAATGTTGCCTCGGGGATCATTCTTCCTCTGGACAAGATCGATTTTGTCCGTGTGGGGCTTTTGTCCTGATGTGATTGGATTCTCGACAGCTTGTTTTTACTCCTGACTGTGCCATAAGGGCGTGGTCAGGAGCCCTCCCGTGCCCCGCTCCCCTCGATTCCCGTTTTCGGGGATCTATCTTCCCCACATCCGGTGCATCACCGGCTTGTCCATTCCAATGGATCCAGGATCCTGCACCTGAAATAAGCGCAGACTCTCACCCCTGCCCCATTCAGATAGTGATCTTCGGTTGATCCCGCTCAGGCATAGCCCTTGCACCCTT
>JBEPYC010000375.1:0-4359 GCA_041641555.1 Chitinivibrionales bacterium
AGTACCAGATGTGCTATTCATCAGGGAAGAACGGGGGCGTGCCGTCTTTTCGGGGTTCCCAGTCTTTCGGCCCTCGGAATCCCGGGGCTGGTCGAGTGCCGGAACGAAATTTCGGTACTTCACGGAGAAGGCGATGAGAATTCTGTTCGAGAATGGCTTGGAAGCTTAGCCGCTCTCAATCAGGCGATTCCCGGGTTTGATTGCGAGCCTTTTTTTCTTCGCGGTCTCAATCTCGCCTGCTGGTTCGACATCTACTTCGATTCTGCACTGGATATCGACATCTTCGAGGACCTTCGCACCATCATGTGGAGCATTGCTGACTTCTCCGACATAAAGCCCAATTACGTTCCCCGGACCAATATACGCGAAAAAATCGACAAGATCTCGATTTTGTCACTGATGCTCGACACTGCCGATGCGCCGGCGATACGTAAGCTCCTGTGCTCGATCCGTGATGACTATCCACTGACTGGATCGTACTTCTACGAAGAGGCACAGGCATACCTGGACGCAATTCAGACCCAGGAACATGCCGATTTACCAGAGTAGTTCTTCCTGCGAGCTACGTGCGTTTTGTCTCTTTGACCGTTCCGGGCGTATCCTGCAACCCCACCGAAAGCACTTTATCCTTTTCGCTTTCAGCCGTGTGCATGAGTTTATGCAGCCGTTCGGCCTGGAGAACGAACGACTCCATCTTGGCTTCGATAAGCTGCGGAAACGGACTTCCATCCGTCTCGATTGCCAGAAAAGGAAATGATTCCAATTCGGAAAACTTTTTCGCTTTTTCCGACCAACCGGGCATGCGCGCTTTGCCGGCAACATTCATCTCCTTGTTGAGAATCGACTCGGCCATACGCGACGGCATACAGCCAAAAGGGCCGATACTGATCACGCCACAGGAGTCGTTGAGTATTTCCCGCATGCTCAACCCAACGGTCAAAATGCATTCTCCCCGGAAATTGTGATCCATAAGATGTCTAACGCCACCGATGGTTTCGCCAACGTTGATCATCTCAAAGCGGTAGAGCCCTGAAGCAGACAGCAGTGTCTTGATACGACGCTCCCACCATTCCTGCGCAACGACCGTCAGCTTCATTTTCATGTGTTCGCCCAGACTGAACTGCCGCTCTCCCAGACCGCCATGGATCACGTAGTTTCCGTAGCACATATACTCAGCGATTGGGGCCACTCGAACCATGAACCCACGCTTCTCCAGATAAGAGACAATATCCTTGCGTGAAAACTCATCTCGTCGGACGTAGATCTCGCCCAGCAGCGAAATGACCGGAACATCTTCGGGCCGTTTTTTCAAAGGAATCTGCCGAAGACGTCTGCTCACGTTCGACAAGAGCGTGGAAATACGCATCGACAGCGTTCCCTCGAAATAGGCGATGACATCTTTCCAGCAGCCTTGAAGCTCTTTGCGGGCCTCAGGGAGGCTGCGCGCGGTGACTTCGAGCATGCTCTCAATATCTCCGAAAACATCCGATACCAGAATGGCCTGCCACGCACGCAACAGAGCCCGGCTCCCCAATCCGGCATACCCGTTTTCATCCGAAACGGTAAGGACTGCCACATTGGGAATTTTCCTGCTTTGAATCACCTGTTCAAAGGCTCTGCAGTACTGCCCCAGTCGGCACGGGCCGCCCCCCGTTGCCAAAAGACACAACGTTACCTTCGAAGGGTCTTTCTTGCGCTCGAGGTATTCAAGAAATGCGCCCGTAGTAAGGATGTAGGGAAGGCATTCTTTACACGTGGTATTCTTGCGACCAGTCAGTAAAACGTTCTTGTCCGAAACCGGAAGTGCCCGAGCGTGTATACCCATGCTCCGAAGAACCGCAGCGGCGCTTTGTGCGCCATACCGACCCATGGAAGGAACCACTACTTCCACCTCAGGAGATGTCAGATCGTAGCTCTTACCCGCCGAAGAGACGACTTTTGGACGCTTGCCCTCGACCACTTTTGCAGCCCGAAACGAAGTATCACGGAGAATCTCGTTCCGCTTTCGCTGGCGGTAACTGGCAATAATGTCCACTGCGGCCTCAATCCGTGTGTCAATACCGGCATCAGCAGTATGCTGATCAAGCTCCAGGGTAAGCGATGGTTTCTCTTTCATGCAATCCCGGAAATAACCGAGAAGAAAAGAATCGGGCCCACAGGAGAAATTCGTCACATAGAAACCGAACAGGTTATCACGGAGTTTCACATACTGTGCCGCTTTCATAATTTTCTGACCCATTGCCCAGAACATCTTCCGGTCTACATTGTACCCATCGGCTGGTAGCATGTCGTGCGGAATCACCGTTATACCTCTCGAGGCAATTTTGTGCGGAATCCCCATGTTTGCTTCACCAGCAAACGCATTGTACGGCCTGCCAAACAGCACGACCCCGAACTGATCGGGATTCTTGTTAAGTTCTTCGACCGTCTCTCTGCCGATCCGGTGAAGATGCTTCTCGAATGCCCGTTGACGTTCACAGGCTTGCGCATAAGCCTCTTGCGCACGTCGCTCGGTAATCCCCATCCGCCGTGCCATGGAAACCATCTCGCCTTTGCCCTGCTCATAGCGGTCCCCCATTTTCAGAATCGGAGCCAGGACAACCGTTGGAGAGGACTCGAGATCGTTGCGAAATGTCGTGCTGAGATAATACGGCTCACCCTGAACAAATACGCATCCCCTGCTGTATGTCGGTACATTGGCAACCGGAATCTGCATGACTTGCGGAACGAAAATATAATCGGGCTTTTGCGTCAAAAGGTTCTGAAATGCCGCATGAGAAAGCTCCGCCGGAAAGCAGAAAGGTGCTTCGACGCGTGATGCTCCCGCGGAATCCGACGGGTCAGAAAGAACAATTCTAAATCCCAGATTTCCAAAAAAGTTTGAATAGAGCGGATAAAGCGAATTGGTCAGGAATGCGCGACTGATGCCGACCGTTCTCCATTCCTGATCGTTTTTTTCGCCGCTGACTTCGGAGGCATAGCCGTAAGTTTCAAACAGGAGCTTTTGCCGAAGAGCCACGAGGTCGAGCTCACCAGTATCCACCGAACGGTGACGACGCTGGTTTTCGTACTTGCTGCAAATTCCTCCGAATGGGTAGACTTTCCCCTCCACCCGTATGCGAGAGATTTCACATTTTCGGTCACATTTTTCCTGTCCACCCTTGCAGATAAAGGTACCTTCACGAACCGATTCACGATGGTACAGCTGATCGAGGTCAAATTGTGCCTCATCACAGAGCCCGTCTTCCAGCCGCTTTGCCACCTCCAGGGCTACCCCGAAAGCCCCCATCAGGCCTGGGTCCGGGGGAACGACAATTGGTGCTTTCATAAGCGAGGCCATAGCTACCGGGACCGCTTTATTGTAGCAAACTCCCCCCTGCATGAAGACCTTCTTACCCACCGGTCGTGCTCCCTTGACTCGGTTCAGGTAGTTCATACAGATAGAATAGACAAGTCCTGCCAGAATGTTTTCCCGATCGATCCCCTCCTGTGCAGCACGCTTGACGTCAGAAGAAATGAACGCAGCACACTGATCAGTGAAATTCGGTGGGCGGTTCCCCTTGAGAGCCAGAGGGCCGATATCTTCGGTGGCAACGTTTAGTGATTCGTATGCCGACTCTTCGAGAAAAGAGCCAGTTCCCGCGCTGCAAGCCTCGTTCATTGCGTAGTCCGATGCCACACCGGCGGTTAGATACGTATACTTTGCGTCCTGGCCCCCGATTTCGAAAATCGTGTCCACTTCAGGATCGAAATAGGCCGCCGCAGCAGCATGTGCGACGATCTCATTGATAACGGTTTCGGTGAGCGCGTGCAGCCCCGATACATACCGCCCCGACCCGGTAACCCCGAGGCCGACAATGTTGATCTCCGTCTCCCCAATCTGCTTGGAAAGCGCCTGATAGCAGTTTCGTGAAGCATTAATCGGGTCACCGTTCGTCCTCAAATATACCGAGCCCAGAATGGCCCGGTCTTCCTTACGCATTACCACCGCTTTCGTGGTGGTAGAACCTACATCCAAACCAACGATACATGTATCACCGGCACGCGGCCTATCCTTGCGGCCATCCCTGAATTCAACCAGGGGCTTTGCCTGCTCGAGCGCTTCATGAGTACCGAAACTATGGTGAAACTCCGAAATCAGCCTGGAAACATCGTCAGGCAACTCTCGGCAATCATTACCTGCCGCCCACAATGCTGCACCATAGGCTTCGAAGGATGGAGCGCACGTTGGAACGTCCACAGCACCGAACCGATTCCGAAGCATATCGATGAGGGTGCTGTTGAGGGACCCTCCGCCAACAACCGCAACCCGGTCGTAGTCCATGTCTTTGACCAGCTCGACCAGCTTGTCTGCCATCA
>JBEPYC010000376.1:0-4346 GCA_041641555.1 Chitinivibrionales bacterium
CGCTCTTCCGATCTAGTTCTTCAGACGATGTATCGATGCCAAGAATGTAGCTCATAGTACTCTCAGTAACTCCTGCAGAAGTATAATGGGCGGGTTTTCGCTCACTGGCGGGCCAGCCCCGATTGAATGAGGGTATCCAGGAGTTCTGTATATGTTCGCCCCGTGCTCTGGAACGATTTGGGGGCCAGTGATTCCGAGGTCATGCCCGGAAGTGTATTGATCTCCAGCACATGCAGCGTGTCATCTTTCAGAATCATGTCTGTCCGCGACAGCCCGCGGCACCCCAGCACCTGGTGAGCAGCTAAAGCGATCTGCTGTATTCGGGATACCATTTCAGGCCCGTGAGGAATAGGAACTATTTCGTCGGTGGCGCCCGAGGTATACTTGGCATCGTAGTCGAAAAAAACGGCGCTTTTGGGGCGGATTTCCACCGGGGCGAGCGCCTGGAGCTGTCCATCAGGCATCTGGAGAACTGGGCAGGAAAACTCGGTGCCTTCGATGTACGACTCGACCAGCAGCTCGGGAGAGTCCAGGGAAAGCTCCTGGAGCAGCTGCTCCAGAGAGTGCATATCCGAGGCACGCCCCATGAGTCTGCTCGACCCCGATTGCGGACATTTGACAAAACAGGGGAATCCATGTTTCTCGGCGAGAGTCTCCGCGGTGACTTCCGGAAATGCCGGCCCAAAAACCGAGGAGGGTGGTGTGGGGATTCCTGCGCACCCAAAAAGGGCTTTGGTGGTTATCTTGTTCATCCCGACGGCACTGGCATACACACCTGAGCCCGTATAGGGAATGCCAACCGAATCCAGATACCCCTGGAACTTCCCGTCTTCACCGAATTCTCCGTGCAGCGCAAGAAAGGCAAGCGCACAGTCGTCCCAGACCGGAGTACAATCCGCTGGCTTGAACGGTCCCGAAAATGCCGGCGATTGGGCGGGATTACGAAGTTCATCCATGGTGGGAATTCCCGACTGGATATCGCTGCTGTAGAAATCATGGTTATGTGCAATAACGACCGCCCGAACGGACCACTTCGACTTGTCCAGATAGGTGAGGACTTCGAATCCTGATCGGAGTGATATTTCGTGTTCGGCGGAAGGACCGCCCATAACTACCGTAATCTTCATCATATCGTTTACTCTTTTCCCGCCAACTGGTTCGTTCCGTCACGGTTCCTGTGTCCCGCAGAGGCTTACCCGTGCCATGCTATATGAGCAATTGCTCGGCAAGGAAGCTCTTTACCTTATTCAGTGCAATGCGCTCCTGTGACATGGAATCCCTGTCGCGGACGGTGACCGTCTGGTCCTCCATGGTCTGCGAGTCGACCGTAAAACAGTAGGGTGTACCGATCTCATCCTGCCGGCGATACCGTCGACCCACAGCCCCGCTGTCATCGTAGAAAATCCGGTAATTCTTCTGCAGGTCTTCGGCCAATTTGCGTGCTCGTTCATCCATACCGTCCCTGTTAACCAGCGGCAAAACGGCAGCTTTCATGGGGGCAAGCCGCGGATGAAAGCGCATCACCGTACGCTTTTCGACTTTGCCGCCTGCCGATGGGACCTCTTCTTCGTGGTATGCGGCACACAGGAATGCCATCAGCGAACGCGACGCTCCTACTGAAGTCTCAATCACGTAGGGGATATAATGCTCCTTTGCCTGATCATCGAAATATTTCATCGATTTACCAGAGAATTCCTCGTGTCGTGACAAGTCGAAATCCGTCCGGCTGTGTATACCTTCAATTTCTCCAAACCCGAACGGGAACTCGAATTCTATATCATAAGCCGCTTTTGCATAGTGTGCCAGCTTCTCATGCCGATGCCACTTGAGTTTCGAAGGATCCATTCCCAGATCGGTAAACCAGTTCATTCTCTGTTCCCGCCAGTACTCAAACCAGGAGTCTTCCTGCCCGGGTTTGACTAAAAACTGCATTTCCATCTGTTCGAATTCCCGTGTCCTGAAAAGAAAGTTTTTGGTATTGATCTCGTTGCGGAATGCCTTTCCGATCTGGGCGATGCCGAAAGGAAGCTTCTGTCTGGTCGAATTTAAAACGTTCAAAAAGTTGACAAAAATTCCCTGGGCCGTCTCCGGTCTGAGGAATACGACCGACCCGTTGTCTTCGACCGGCCCGACAAACGTCTTGAACATGAGGTTGAACTGACGTGCTTCGGTAAACGTCTCCTTCTGACCACACGAGGGGCACGCGATCTGAGTGCGGACAATTTGGTCGAGTTTGTCATCGTTGGCCGTCAACTCCGAAAACCCTTCCAGAATGGTTTCGTCTTTCTGTTGGCCTTCGTAGGTGCCCGGAACCGCTGCCCTGAGGATTTTCTTCTTGTTCTTGAGCGAAAGATCCTCCGCGAGAACATCGAGCCGGTATCGGGCCTTGCAGTTTTTGCAGTCAACCATGGGATCAGTGAAATTGGCAACATGACCCGATGCCTCCCAGACCCGTGGATGCATGAGTATCGAAGCATCTACACCTTCGATGTCCGGTCGAAGTGTCATTGCTTTCCACCACGACTGCTTGAGATTGTTGAGAAGCTCAACGCCAAGAGGACCATAATCCCAGCATCCGTTGAGACCTCCGTAGATTTCGGAGGACTGAAAAATGAATCCGCGTCGCTTACTCAATGCGACGATTGTGCTCATCAGGTCCGATGATTTACTACCCATATTGTTTTGGAATCCTTTCAATATATCCGAATGCGAGCGTGAGCAACATCCTTCTCGTGCAATGCCGGGGCCTATCCGGCCCAAGGCCCGAGATTCTTCTGCAAGCGCTGTTTTATTCCCATCGATTCATCGACCTGGAACGGGAGGCCGGTAATCATCTCGTAGAGTTTAATGTATCTGGAGGAAAGCTCGGTTATGAGTTCCGCCGGAGCTTTCGGCAGTTCTTTGTCATTGTATGGATCACAGTTGCCTTTGAACCAGAGTCGAAGAAACTCTTTGTCGATATTCTCCGGCTCCGCGCCTTCGCTGAACCGCTGTTCGTAAGTGTCGGCGAGCCAATACCGCGATGAATCCGGGGTATGGATTTCGTCGACCAGTGTGATAGCCCCGTTTTCATCCATGCCGAACTCGTACTTGGTGTCCACCAGAATCAGCCCGTGGTCCGAGGCGATTTCCATGCCCCGTTTGAAGAGGGCGAAGGCAGCAGCAGATAGCTTCTCCCAGGTAGTTTGATCCACGATTCCCCGCTCGAGAATCTCTTCTGCAGAAATCGATTCATCGTGATCTTCGGCCTTGGTTGTTGGGGTGAGGATCGGTTGCTCGAACTTCTGGTTTTTGACCATTCCGTCGGGAAGTGTGTTTCCGCAAATGGTGCGAGTCCCTGTGGCGTACTGGGTCCAGGCCGAAGTGCTTGTTGAACCGGTGAGATAGCCGCGCATGACGAATTCGATGGGAACGATCTTACATTTTTTCCCGATCGTGACATTGGGATCAGGGATCTCACACACATGATTGGGGACAATATCGGATGTTTTTTCGAACCAGAACGCACTCACCTGATTGAGAACCTGGCCCTTGAAGGGAATGCTTGCAAGCACGCGGTCGAACGCACTCTGCCGGTCGGTGGTTATCAGCACAAGTCTGTCGCCGAGATCATATGAATCCCGAACTTTGCCCTGTCTGCGGTTGGGGAGATTCAAAAATGATGTATCATCGAGGCAATTGCCGATATTTTGCTGGATTCGCTCTTTCGTAATCATCGTTGCTTCCTGATGGCCGGTGATGTCACAAGGACCCGTAGCTCGAAGGCCGCTCCAGAATCTCCTGCAAACGCAAGGGACAAATCAACCTGCACCGAACGCGATGTATGAACCCTGTCAAAATCAAGTAGCTCGAGCAGTCGAGACCCGGCGCCTTCATGGGCCGCATACTGGATTCATATTGAATTCACCGCGGAATCCGAGGGGAAAAGACCAGGGACTCCGACGTCAAGGATTTCTGAAACAGCCAGTAGGAAAATAAACTACATCGTCCAATTATACCAGAAGAACCGGATCAGAGGGAGCGGCGCGATGGGAGAAGCCCTGAATCTCTCGACTGCGGACGCAGTGACGCCGAATCGGAGAGGGTAGGATTGGGCGATTCGGAATCAGTTATCTACCCCTGCATCGGCGATTTTATGAGTATCGGTGGGGAAACTCACCAACGCCGAAACGGGAAAATGGTCCGAGGGAAGGCGACCGTCGATCCGACCATGGATAATCCGTGCATTGTGTACTCGGGTTCCGCTGGTCGCCAGGATATAGTCGATCCGGGGTCCGAATCGTAGCCCCGTGAACCAGGTGATTGTTCCGCATCGCAGTGCATTCGGATGTATTTCTCGAAATGTG